>CAZPED010000006.1:0-19970 GCA_964585335.1 uncultured Planctomycetaceae bacterium
GGCCGATCCTGAACAAACCGTGCGGCTGGCCAACCAGACGTTGCACGAAATCATGACCATTCCGGCCAGCCAGATTCCAGGCTCGCTACTGCGCGACGCCCAGGGAGTGGCCATCATTCCCAACGTTATCAAAGTCGGCTTCATCGCCGGCTTCCGCCGCGGTCACGGCGTGGTCATGGTCCGCGGCGCCGACGGCAACTGGACCATGCCGCAATTCGTCGTGCTCACCGGCGGCAGCGTGGGCTGGCAAGCCGGCGTCCAGGGAACCGACGTCGTGCTGGTGTTCATGACTCCCAAGAGCGTGCAGGGGCTGATGAGCGGCAAATTCACGATCGGCGCCGATGCCTCGGCGGCCGCCGGTCCCGTGGGGCGCAATGCCTCGGCGGCCACCGACGCGCGGCTGCAGGCCGAAATCCTCTCCTATTCGCGCAGCCGAGGCCTGTTCGCCGGCGTGTCGCTGGACGGCTCGGCGATCGAAGTCGACCCGAACGCCTACGCTGCCTACTACGGCGGCGGCGTTACCCCCTTGCGCGTGCCCGAGTCGGGCGTTCGGCTGGTGCAGGAGCTGACGCAGCTATCGTCGGGCGCGGTGCTGGCCCCCGTGGCGGGCCCGGCGCCGGTGGCGGCGCCGGCCGGTGCGGCGCGCACGCGGCAGACGCTCAGCGAGAGCACGACCAAGCTGTACGCCTTGCTCGACGAGCAGTGGCGGCAATACCTGGCACTGCCCCGAGAAGCGCTCGAGGGCGCCAACCCGCCGTCGCACGAATCGCTGCAAACCACGCTCAACCACTTCGAAGAAGTGGCCACCGATCCCAGGTACCGCACGCTGGCCGCCCGGCCAGAATTCAAAGCCGCCTACGAAGCGTTGAAAGCCTATGCCAACGAGCTGACGGCGGTGCCCGGCCAGCAACTGTCGCTACCGCCCCCGCCGGCCGGTTCGGCCGCACAAGGCGTTACGCCGGCCAGTGCCGTCGGCGTGCCTACGCCCGCGCGATGAGCAACTAGCGCCGGCGGGTGACGTCGGCTTGTTCACTCCGGCAACCGGCCGAGGCAATTGTCCCGGCCTCGAACGCATCGTCGCTTACGGCTGCACGCCGAGCACCTTCACCAGAAACGCCCACTTGTCGGCCGCCTCTTCGATGAGCTTGGCGGTCGGCTTGCCGGCGCCGTGACCGGCACGGGTCTCGATGCGGATCAAGATCGGCTTCTCGCAACCTTGCGCGGCTTGCAGCGCCGCGGCAAACTTGAAGCTGTGGGCCGGCACCACGCGGTCGTCGTGATCGGCCGTCGTAATCAGCGTCGGCGGGTAGCACGTGCCCGAGCGAATGGCGTGCAGCGGCGAGTACTTGTAGAGCGCCTGGAACTCCTCGGCATTGTCCGACGAGCCATAGTCGTCGACCCAGGCATGGCCGATCGTGAACTTGTGGAAGCGGAGCATGTCGAGCACGCCGACGGCCGGTAGCGCGGCGCCGTACAGGTCGGGCCGCTGCGTCAGGCACGCGCCGACCAATAGCCCGCCGTTCGATCCGCCGCCGATGGCCAGCTTGGGCGTCGACGTGTATTGCTGGGCGATCAGCCACTCGGCAGCGGCGATGAAGTCATCGAACACGTTCTGCTTCGTCAGCCGGGTGCCGGCCTTGTGCCACTCCTCGCCATACTCGCCGCCGCCGCGCAAGTTTGGCACCGCGAAGATGCCCCCCTGCTCCATCCACACCAGGTTCGACACGCTGAACGACGGTGTCAGCGCGATGTTGAACCCGCCGTAGCCGTACAAGTAGGTCGGTGCCTGGCCGTTCTTCTTCAGCCCTTTCTTGTAGCTGATGATCATCGGAATCTTCGTGCCGTCCTTGCTGGCGTAAAACACCTGCTCGGTGGTGTAGTCCTCGGGTTTGAACGCCAGCTTGGGCGCCCGAAACACCGAGCTTTCCTGCCGGGCCACGTCGTAGCGATAGATCGTCGGCGGCGTGGTGAACGAGGTGAAGCTGTAGAATGTCTCGAACTGCTCGCGCTTGCCGTCGAAGCCAACGACCGTGCCCAGGCCCGGAAACTCGACTTCGCCCTGCGGCTGGCCCTCGAGGTCGAACGTTTTGACCTGCGTGCGGGCGTCTTTCAGGTAGCTGACAAACAGCCGCTCGCCCACCAGGCTGACCGAGCTGATGGTTTCGGCCACTTGCGGCACGAGCTCGCGCCACTGGGCAGGCTCAGGTCGCGCCACATCGATGGCGATCACCCGGCCGCGCGGCGCGTCCTGGTTCGTCTTGAACAGCAGCTTGGAGCCGTCGTTGTCGATCAGCTCGTAGCCGGCTGCGAAGTTATCGATCAGCTCGACGATCTTCGCCTCCGGCTTTTTCAATTCCTTGTACAGCACCCGATTGCGATCATCGGTGCCCTTCGACACCAGGATCACCAGGTACTTGCCGTCGTCGGTGACCGCCGCGTCGAACTTCCATTCTTTTTCGTCGGGGCGATCGTAGATCAGCTGGTCTTCCGCTTGCGGCGTGCCCAGCACGTGGTAATAGAGCTTTTGAAAGTAGTTCGAGGCGCGCAGGTCCTCGCCCGGCTTGGGCTCGGGATAGCGTCCATAGAAAAAGCCTTTGCCGTCCTTGGTCCAGGCGGCGCCTGAGAATTTGCTCCATTTGACGACGTCGTCCAAATCGCGGCCAGTGTCGACGTCGCGGACTTTCCAGGTGATCCAGTCCGAGCCGGCATCGGCCAGGGCATAAGCCAGCTTCGTGCCGTCGTCACTGATCGAAAGCCCCGCCAGCGCCACCGTGCCATCGGCCGATAGTTTGTTGGGGTCCAGCAGCACCGTGGGCATGGCCTTCAGCGTGCGAGCCCAATACAGCACGCTCTGATTCTGCAAGCCCGAGTTGCGGCCAAAGAAGTAGCGGCCCCCTTCCATGAACGGGACGCCGTACTTCTCGAAGTCCCACAGCTTGGTCAGTCGCTCCTTGAGGTGCTGCCGGGCGGGAATGCCTTCGAGAAACTGGAACGTCACTTTGTTTTCGGCCTCGACCCAGGCCCGCGTCATCGGCGCGTCGGGATCTTCCAGCGGGCGATAAGGATCGGCCACTTTGACGCCGTGGTAGTCGTCGACCACGTCGGCCTGCGGCCCCTTGGGGTAGCTGCCGGGCGCCAGCCGCGCCTCGGCGGCCCACAGGCTGCCGGCGATCAAGAACGACAGGGTCGCGGCGGCAAACAAATGTGTGTGCGTCATGGAGCCGATCCATCCTTCTTACGAACTGAGAAACTACAACCCGGCGCGCGCTGGCGCGGCCGGTAGTCTACGCCACTAGTGCGGGGGCCGGCAATCACTTGGCGCCGGCAGGCCGGACGACGCGCCACGAGTAGAGCCCGATTTGCTGTTTATCGAGCTGTGCCGCGTCGCTGCCCCGCGTCGTCCCGCGGCCGTACAAGGCCGTTTCCAGAAGTTGCCCCAGCGGCGAGCCCATGCCGCGCGAGGTCGTGCCACGCGTGGTCGCCAGCGTTGGCTGTTCGAGCACGCCAAAGTCGACCGGCGGCCCGTCGGCCGGCACCGCGATCATCACCAGGTGCTCCAGCCCCGCCGTCTGATCGTTGATCGCCGCCTCGAACGCCTGCGGCGACTCGCCCGGATACACGCGGTTGTCGGTGGCCGTGCCCGGCACGGGGTAGACGCATTGAATGCCGAAGCCGGAATCGACGAACAGCAGCGTTACGTCGACCGGATCGGCACCACGGTTGTGAACCCGGCAAGCCAGCCGGTCGCCGGCCTTCAGCGTGGTGCCCTGCTGTTGCCATACCAGCGGCCGCGCCTCCTGGTCGCCGGCCGGTGTGCAGGTCAGTTGCACTTCAACGTCGATCGAGCGGGCTTTCTCGTTCGCGCCGCTTGGGCGTACCCAACGCAGCAAGTTTTGGGCCCTGGCAATTCGCCGCAAATGCTCATCCAGCCAGGCTTCCAGCTGGTCGGCAGCCGGCGCGGGGCCAAAACGGGCTGAGCCGGCGTCGCGCGGGTCGAACCCCGTGGCGGGCTCTAAATAGCACTCAGCGTCCTGCTCGTGCACGATCCAGTCGGCCGCGGTGCGCTGCGTAGCGAGCGCTAGCAACGCGTTGCGCGGGGCTAGCTTCTCCAGCAACTGTTCAATCTTTCGCCGCAATGCCGGGTCACCCACGTCCACCGCGATACGCGTTTTTCGCAAGCCGGCATCCACATAGGCCAGCTCACAAACGGCCCGCTCGGGCAATTCGGCGTTCAGGGGCGCGCTTGCGTAGGCGCAGGGTTCGACCTGGCTGCTCACCGGGCCCAACCGCGCCACGCGGACAAAACCCAACCCGGCAGCGCCGGCCTGCTGCCCAGGCTGAAGCACGCGCAGAATGCTCTGCTGCGTCAGCCCGTGCAGTGCTCCCGCGTTGATCATCCAGTGCTCGCCCAGCTTTTGCAGCGCGATGCTGGAACGGTTCGGCCAAACGGCCAGGCCGAGCACCTCGCGGTCGCGATCGCGGCCTTCGAGCACTGGCGTGGGCGACGTACGGCCCCACTGCACGTACTGCGTTTCGAGCCGCTGCGCCAGTTCGCGATAGGTCAGCGGCGCGTCGGCCTCGGTGAGCACCTTGTTCACCACGAAAGTCAACAGGCCGAAACGCTCCGGCTGGCTGGCCTCGGGAGGCAGCGGCAATTCGATCGTCGATTGCTCGGGCTGCGCGGCATAGAGCGCCACGATGCCCGTCAAATCGCCCGCCAGCGGCGGATCGGGTTCGGCCGCCGCCGCGCCGCGCGTGGCGCCAACCGACGCGCGTTTACGCGCCGCCGCCAACAAATCGCGCGGCACCACTTGCTCGGGCCGCACGCGGCGCTCGACCGCGCCGTCGTTGCCGCGAATGATTGTGCCCGAGTGGCAACTGTCGACGATGATCCAGACTAGAGCGCCAGCGTCGCGGATGCGACGCACCCACTGCCCCAACTCATCGTCAACGATCGCGCCGGGCATCGTCTTCAGTTGACGATCGAACGGCTTGGCGTCGGCGGCCAGAAAGACCTCGTCCAGTCCATCGGGCTCGGGATCGGCCGGGTTGGGCGGATCGGCGTCGGGCTGCTGGGTGCCGTGGCCCGACATCAGGATCACCACCTGATCGCCGCGCTTGACCGTCTTGGCCAGCCGGGCAAACTCGCGCTCGATATGAGCACGGGTGGGCTTGTGCGTTTCGTCCTGGCTTTCGGCCAGCGTAACGATTTGCGCCGCGGCAAAGTGAAACCGCTCGGCGAGCATCTGCCGCATGAGCACGACGTCGTTGGCCGGCCCTTCGAGCTGCTGGACTTCGAGACCGGGATACCGGGTGCAGCCGACCAGCAGTGCATGGCGGCTGGCATCAGCGGCCGGCGTCGCCACGGGCGGAGCCGCCGATGCGGGGGTCGGAAGCAGCCCGCTGGCCGCTGCCAGCCAGCAGCAGACGCCCCAGGCTGCGAGCGATAACCGAATCATGACGAGTTACTTTGGGTGCCTGTTCGCACGCGGTGAACGCCTGTCTGTAATTTAGCAGCGCTCGCCGGGGCCGGCCAACTTGTCGCGGCACTTGAAATGGGGTCCGCCGATGTACTAGTCTAGAAATGCGGCGTCCAGGCGATGGTTCCCCAAGATGGGCAGTAAACGCATGACTAATTTGCCGCACGTAACCGCATGTCGCCGCTGGCTTTCGCTTAGCCTATTGGCGATTTCCTGGCTGGCAGCCGTCTCGTCGCCATTGGTCCAGGCGGCCGATGAAGATGCCATCGGCTTCGTCATGGATATTTCCGGCACCTGGCGGCTGGAGGGCAAGAAAACAAAACTTGCCGGCGGCGACAAGCTGCCTGGCGGGGCGACGGTGGTGCCTGAGCAGCCCGGCCCCAAGACGTCGATCGTCGTCTGCTTTTACACCGGCGAAGCGTCGACCTATCGCACCCGCACGATGCTGCCCGCGCGCGCCGAAGCGAGCTGGTCGGACCGCATATGGTCGGTCATTCAGGGGCATTATCGCGGAGGCATCGTTCACGCGGTCAGTCGTGGCGACGGCATCGACGATGGCGTCGCGCAGCTCGATGGGCAGCAATTGCAACTTGCGCCGCTGCTCAAGAACCTGCCGGCCGGCAACCACTTGTTCAAATTCACGCCGCTCGCTGACGATCCTTCGATCGCCGACCAGGAGTCCGCGCCGCCGGCCAGCACCACGCTGTCGCTACGTTGGACACCGGGTGACTCGCAGCCGCTCGTGGCCGGTCAATTGCGCACGGGACTGTACGAGGTGCAATTGCTCAATGCCCGCAGCAAACAGCCCACCGGGGCCAAGGCCACGGTGCTAGTCGCTACGGGGGCAAAGTTCACCACGGCCAGTGAGCAGTTTGCCAAGGCCGTGGCCTTGACGCGCACCTGGGACGAAGCGACGCGGGCCAAGGCGTCGGTCTCGTTTCTGGCCGCGTATCTGAAGGCCCTGTCCGAGCCTGAGGCTCTGTAACCCACCAGGCGACGACCTCCGAGGTGCCTTTGATGACCCAACTGGGCGAGCGATTGCGGCGTATCTTCGTGCCGGCCAGTTCCGAGCAACCGTTGCCCGCGGTGCTGCGGCACCAGGTGCCGGTGCTGATCGCCTTCTCGCTGCTGACGCTCGTGCTGGAGCACCTGGGCTGGCTGCGCGGGTTCGAGTCGTACGCCCTCGATTCGCTGTTGCGGTTTCGCGCCCAGCAGCCGCCGTCGAACGTCGTGCTGGTGACGATCGACGACGAGGACTACCGTACGATCTTCGAAGCCCGCAGTCCGGTGGACCCCGGCAAGTTGCAACAGGTGCTCGAGGCGATTGCCGCCGGCAAGCCGAGCGTGATTGGTGTCGACCTGGAGACGTCGGCGCCGCAGTTTGCGGGGCCGGCTTGGCCCGCGGCTGTGTGGGCCCGCGACGGCTATCCGCTGGAACACGCGGGGGGCGGCGGCCACGGCGAGGGCGCGCAGCCGGTCGTGCGGCTGCCGATTCTCGGCGGCCGGTTCGTCGAGCGGTTGGAGGGCAAGGAGCTGGTCACCGAGCCGCTGTCTGGAATGGTGCTGTTTCCGCAAGATCACGACGGCGTGGTGCGCCGCTACCAGCGCTATTTCCCCAGTCCCGAGGCCGAGCCACCCGCCAAACTCGAAGGCGAAGCCGATTCGCTCCCCTGGGCCGTCGCCAAGCAGTTCGCCCGGCAACAGCGTGCCGCGGGCCAGCAACCCTGCGCCGAGTGCGACCGCATCGAAAAGATCGAACGCACCGCGGGCAGCGAGGAACTGGTGCTTAACTTTGCCGGCGAACAATATCGCTTCAACCGCCTGAACGTCCGCAACCTGCTCAGCGCCGCCAGCAAGGACTACTGGGCCGAGAATTCGCCGCTCCGCGACAAGATCGTGCTGCTGGGCGGCACCTACCGCGCGGCGCGCGACGAGTACGTCACGCCAGTCGGCGTGCGGTCCGGAGTCGAGCTGATCGCGCAGGCCATCGCTTCGGAGCTGCAAGGCGGCGGCATTCGGCCGATCAATTGGGTCGTGGCCACGGCCATGGACCTGGTGAACGGCCTGATTCTGATCTATTTGAACTGGAGATTCCCCGGCCGCCTGGCCGCCACGGTCAACGTGGCGCTGATCGTCGTGCTGTCGATCGTGGGCAGCCTGGTGGCGTTTCGGGCCGTCGCCTACTGGTTCAACTTTTCGGCGGTACTGGTGGGGTTGTGGATCGACATTCTCTGGCACCAGACGCAAGAGAAGCGCCACTTGCAGGCCGAACTGGAGCGCTATCGGCGCGGCCAGGCGCCGGCCGGCCACTAGTCATTGGGCACTAGCCCTCTAGCGCGGGCTGCCGCTGACGACAAACGCCGCCCACAACCGCGGCGATAGTTTGCCCCCGGCCGCTTTGGCTTCCAGCTTCTTGGCTTGGGGCGGTTTGGTTGCCAGGTCGAGCCCGCGCAACGTGCCGCCATCGAGCTTGCCCGAAAGCAGGCTCAATTGCGCCTCGCGAAAGGCGGCTAGCGGTGGCAGCTTCTTGGTCCAGAGGTTGTCGTAGAAACGCGTCATTAGTAGTTGCGTGGCCTCGTCATCCACTTTCCACAAGCTGGAGATGACGCTACGCGCGCCGGCGATCTGAAATGCCCGCTGCAAACCCAGCGCGCCTTCGCCCCCGGCGATTTGCCCCAGGCCGGTCTCGCAGGCCGAAAGCACGACCAACTGCGCCGCCGAAAGATTCAAGTCGGCCACTTCGGCGGCGGTCAGAATTCCGTCGTCCTGGTTGCCAGCCACGGGGCGATTGACGCCGGCCAGCACGATGCCCGACAGCAAAGCGGGATTCCAACCCTCGACGGGCGGCGGCTGGTCGCTGTCGAGTGCCAGCAAATCGGCGTGCTCGGCCACGGCCGATTTGAATGCGGCGGGCGCAAAAAAGCCATGCGTGGCCAGGTGCAAATAAGCGGCGGCCGCCGCCTTCTGGCGCAGCCCTGCTTCAGTGGCCGCCGCCTTTTGCAGCACGACGGGTTGCTCGCGGTGGCTCTTCTCGAACATCTTCGACACGGCCTCCACCTCGGCCTGCGTGCCCGGCAAGGGGGCAAACCGGGCGAGTTTGCCTTCGCGCGGAGCGGTCGGCGCGTCGTGATCGTCGGAGCCGGGCTCGGCGTCGAAATCGACGTCGCCCACCAGCAGCAACTCCCCTCCGGCCGGCGCTGCCTCGTCGATTAGCGTCTGCGCCAGCAATTGCGGCACGGGAGCCACGGCAATTGTCAGATCCTCGATCAGGTAACTGTCCGGCTTCGAGCCCGGCAAGGCCGCCAGCGGCAACCGGCTGACAGCGCCGTCGGGCGAAACCAGCACGGTGTTCGCATCGCCCAGTGCCGCGGCGACTGGCTCCCACAACAATCGCTTCAACGCCGTGGGTGGATCTTCGCCAGCCGGCGCCGCGCCGTCGGTCCACAGCTTGCGAGACTGATCGACCAGGTCGGCAATCGGCCCGGCAGGGCCCAACTCGATGCGCACAATCGGCTCGCCCGGTCGCACCACGAATGCCACCAGGTGCCGTACGTAAACGGTCGCGCCCGGCGATTCGGATTTCGCCTCGCCGCGATCGTATTCGACCAGGTCGACCAGCGCCGTGCCTGGGGGCAGCAATTTCTTGAACTCTTCCGCGCTGGCTTGTTCGAGCTTGACGGTGGCGGCAAAGGCCTGGCTCTTGCCTGCCAGCTGGCGCTCCAACTCGTCTTTGCGCAGCGAAAGCTTGGCAATCTCGTCCTTCAGGCCGCGCGTGTCCTCCTCGCGGTTGCCAAACGACATGGCCGCCAGGCGCTGGTTGACATCGGTCAGCTCCTCGAGCACCGCGGCGGTGCCGGCATCGGCGCCGGCCGCTTGCCCGAGCGCCCGGATCCGCCGCTGCCGGGCGGCGACCAGCCCCTTCCAGGCGAACACGTGGCGGTACACGCGCTCGGCCGGCAGCTGTCCGCGCTCGGCAACCGTGAGATATTGATCGAGATACCGGCGCAGCATTTCGACCAGGCGGAACTGTTGCCGTTCCGACTGAATTGATGCCGCCAGTTGCAAGTTGGCCAGCGCCGCGTCGAGCACTTGTTCGAGCTGCTGAGCCGCGTCGGCGCTGCGTCCGGCCTGATCATCGAGCAATGCCAGGCTGGCCCGGCTGATCAGTGTGTCGGGATGCCTATCGCCCAGCTCCGCGCGGCGAATGGCAATGGCGTCGCGCCAGTGCTGGCCAGCCTCGTCCAGTTCCCCCCGGGCAAAACAAATGGCGGCCAGGTTGCTCAGCGCCCGGGCGTATTTGACTTTCTGCGAGGTGTACTCGGAGCGGACCTTAACCACTTGCTGCATCAAGAGCTTGGCCTGGTCCAAGTCTCCCTGCATGCGGTACAGCGAGGCCAGGTTCGAAAGGCAAGTCAGGTACTCGACCGAATCGCGCCCGCGAAGGCGCGCCAAGCCGAGCGACTGGCGAAACAGCGAGATGGCCTGGGTCAGATCGCCGCGGGCGCGGCACACGATGGCCAGGTTATTCAAATACTGCGGCATTTCCGAGAGGTCTTCCCGCCAGCCCAGCGGTACTCCGACCGTGGCCTCTTTGAGCACCTCGGTCAGGTTGAACTCGGCCATCAGGGTTTGATACTTGTCGTCGGGTTTCAGAAAGGCGTCCTCGTCAGGATCGGTTTCCATCGTGGGCCGCTTGGGAATCATCACGCTCACCACGCTGCGCAACAGCGGCTCGGCCCGGTCGAAGTCGCCCAGCGCCTCGTAGAGCACGGCCAGATTGTTCAAGCAGGTGGCATAGGCCTGGTCGTCGGTGCGGCCAAGATTCTCGAGAATCTGTCGCGTTTCGCGGAGCAGCGGCTCGGCCTTGACGTAATCGCCGCGGACGTAATAGACCAGTCCCAGGTCCTGTGCGGTCTTGGCCGTGTCAGGGTGGTTTTGGCCCAGCACCTTGCGGCGCAGCTCCATGCCGCGCTCGAGCAGCGGCAGCGCCTGGTCGAGTTGTCCGGCCGATTGATATGCCAGTCCCGCCCCCACGATGGCATCGATCGTGGCGCGGTCCTCGGGGCCAAACCACTCCTGGCATCGCTTGATGAACGCTTCGCGATCCGGCAAGGTCAATGGCTTGTTGTCTTCGGGCAGCAGGTTGGCGCCATTGATCCGGCGGTTGAAGGCGTAGAACTCTTGCCGCGCCTGGGCGTCCAGCTTTGCCAATCGCTCGCTGTGCGCCAGCCGCAGCCGGGCGTTGCGCACCTTCCAATGGTCCGGTCCGTTGGCGGCCGTCTGGCTGGAGATGCGCCGCTTCCAGATCTCGGCGGCCTGGGGAAACTTCCCTTCACTCTCCAGTGTCTTTGCCTCGTCGGCGTACAGGCTGGCCAGCCGCGCGTAGCGCGTGACCGTGATGGGATGTTGCCGGCCGAGTATCTTGGCCGAGATCTCGGCGGCCTTGAGCGTCAGTGCGTCGGCTTCCTGGTGGTTCCCGAGCATGCGATACAGGCCGGCCTCGCCGTCGAGGCAACTGGCGTAGTCCAAGTGGTTTTCGCCCATCGTATCGAGCAGCGCCTTGCGGATTTTTTCCGAGGCTTCCAGCGCGATCTTGACGTTGTTATCGGCTTTGAAGCCGATAGTAACTCGCGCCTGGACCAACTTGTCGCGCGTTTCGATCGCACTGAGAAATCGCTGCCGTTCCTGCTCGCTCATGCGGGCCACGTGGTCCAGGTCGGCCACGCTCACGCGGGCCTCGGCCGCTTGCCAACTGTCGGGCCCGAAGAGCTTGGTCCGAATCTCGGCGACTTTCGCCCAATAGCGCCGCCCGCTCTGTAAATCGCCCGAGCGCAGCGACAAGTCGGCCAGTCGTTCGTAGGTGCCGGCGATCTCGTCGTGAAACTCGCCGTAGACTTCGCGCTCGATTTTCAGCACGGCCTCGAGCGCCCGCTGCTCGTTTTGAGGGTCGCGCTCCTGGTAGAAATTATCGGCCATAGCGGCCAGCCGATCGCGCTCGACCAACCGCTGGCGCTGTTCAGCCGTCAAGTTCGATGGTCGGACAAAGGGTATGGCCGCCGCATTGGCAGCCGCCTCGGACATAGACGCGCGCGTCTCGGCAACCAGCGGATGACTGTCGCCCAACGTCTTCTGGCGAATCGTCAAGGCCCGCCGAAAATTCGCCAGGGCCTGAACGTAATCGTTCGACCAGCTTTGGGCCCGGGCCAGTGTGTCGAGCGCTTCGGCCGTGGCGGGGTTGCCATCGCCCAACACCTGCTGGCGCACTTGCGCGGCCCGCGTGGCCGCTTCGAGCGCTGTCCGCGCGACTTGTCGCTTTGGTTGCTTTGGGTTGTCGTCGTCGACATTCAAGCCCCCGCTTCGTTCCTGCTGGGCCCGCTGTTGCAGCTCTGCCTGGGCTTGAGCCAGCAGCTTGTCGGCCTGCGCCAATTGTTGCCGCTGGTTGGGGCGCAACGTGGGGAGCAAGTCGGTGCGATACACGGCCCAGCGAGCGTCCATCACCTGCCACGACTTCTCACCAAACAGGCGCGTCCGCAGCGCGAGCAGCTCTTGCCAGGTCTTCTTGGCTTCAGCCAGGTTGGTCCCGGCATCCTGCGCGGCGGCCAGCTTTTCCAGCACGGCTGCCAGCGACTTGAGCGACTGCTGCGCCTCGTTGCTCTGGGCCCCCGAGGCCGCGGTGTATACCTCGGCGGCCGATCGCCAGGCATTGGCGGCCTGCGGCAGACTATTTTGCTGCTGGTAAATGTTCGCCAGATTGGTGAGCACAAAGCCGTAACTGGGATGGTTGGCGCCCATCGAATCAGCAATGGCTTGCACATTGGGGACCAGGATCTTGAGCGCCTGGGCCACGTCGCCGCGCTCGTAGGTCAAGGTGCCCACGCGATACTGGGCGATGGCCACCAGCCGGTTCTTTTCGCCCAGCGTGGCCGCACGCAGCCGCTGAGCCTCTTCGGCCGCGCCGATCGCCGCGGCGTATTTCTTGTCGGCCGCCAGTTGATTGGCCTCGGTCAGCCGCTGATCGGCCGTTTGCAGATCCTGCCGCTGCGTGTCCGAAAACTTGGCAAGCTGCGCGTTCGTGTCGAGCTGGAACTGCGCGTCGCGGGTCTTCCAGTGTTCGGGCCCGCGCAGCTCGCTGGTCGTTGCCAGGACTTGTTCGAGCAATGGGCGGGCCTGGTCGAACGCGCCCTGGGCCGCCAGCTGGCTGGCCTGCCGTTGCAACACCGACATCCACAGTTCGCCCGCGCTTATCGTCTCCTCGTCTTGTAGTCCCTGCGCCGCGCGGCGCACGTTGTATGCCTGGCCAAATGCTTGGGCGGACTGCGCGAGGGCCCCTTCGGCAAGCGTGATGTGCCCCACGTTTTCCAGTGCCGCGGCGTAGGCAGGATGATGGACGCCGTAAATCCGCCCGGCCGATTCCAGAGTCTCGCGCACCAGCTCGCCCGCCTCCTTGAGCTTTTCCTGCCGCCGATAGGCCACGGCCAATACGTTCCGGGCATACAGCGTGCCGGGATGGTCCACTCCCAGCACTGCCCGGCGCGTTTCGTAAGCCTGGCGGGCCGGCGTGACCGCCTCGGCTGCTTTGCTGTCGCTCAGAAGCTGCGAAGCTTGCTGCAGGTTGGCGCCGGCCTGACGAACTTGTTGCATTTGGGACGCATTGAGTTTCGCCCACAGCTGGTCGGCCGACTGGGCCAGGCGGGCGTCGACCGTGTGCCAGTCGTCGGCCCCGTGCAGCGCGATCGTTAGTTCGACGAGCTGGCCACGCGTCGCGGCCGCCGCGGTCCATTCGGCGGCTTCCTCTTGACGGCTGGCGATCTTGCCCTGCGCTCTGATCAAATAGCGCAGGGTGGCTAGCGTGTCGGTATCGCGCGGGCCGTAGGCGTTGCTGCGAGCCTGCCAGGCGACTCGATAGTGATCGACCGCGGCGGCAAGCTTGTTTTCGTCTTCCTCGGTGCCAGCCAGGTTTTGCAGCGCCAGCGACACGTCGGGATGGTTGTCGCCTTTGGCCTTGCGCCAGATATCGATCGCTTCGTTCAACAGCTGCTCGGCGCGGCCATAGTCGCGCAGGTCGGCGACGATCAGTCCCAGCAGGTTGGCGGCCGAGGCCACGTCGGTGCTTTCGGCCCCCAGCAGTTCGCGGCGCGCGGTATACACCGGCTCCATGGCGGCCAGCGCCTCTTTGGCCTTGTGTTCGCGATAGAGCGTGCCGGCCTGTTGTTGTTGCTTGGCCAGCTCGATCAGCCGCTTGCGATCCTCGGGCTTGAGCTGTTGCAGTTGCTCGGCCCGGGCCAGGGCGACGCGCGCCTCGGCCACGCGCCAATCCGTCTCGGGGTGCAACTTCGTCTGGAAGTCGAGCACCTCGCGGCGCAGCTTCAGCGCCGTTTCCAAGTCGTCGCGATCTTCCGCTTCGCCGGCTGCCCGCACGCTGACTCCGCTCAGCCCGCTCAGGCTGGCGCGGGTGTCGTCATGCGCGGCCCCCAGCAGCTTCTGGCGCAGCTGCCAGGCCTGGTGGTAAGCCGTCCGCGCTTCGTCCAGCTTTCCCTGGTCGCGCCGGGCGTTGCCCACGGCCTGCAAGCAAACGGCCTTGTCGGGATGCTCGGCGCCCTCGGCCTGTTCGTACTGGCCGAGCGCTGCCTGGTAGGCCTCGACGGCCTGATCGTAGTGCTGCAAATCGGCTTCGACGTGGCCGACCCACAGCAGGCGGTCGCCCGTCACGGCGTATCCATCACCCAGACGCTTGCGATACTCGGCCGCGGCGGCCTGAATCGGTTCGAGCGCCGCCTGAGCACGGCGCTGCCGGTAGAGGGCCATCGCCTGGTTGTACTGCTGCGTGGCTTTGCCTAGCGCGTCGCGGTCCGCGGCTTCCAACTCGGCCAGCCGGGTCAGATATTTCAGCCGGGCCTGGGCCGTCCGCACCTGCCACGAGTCGGCGCCATGCTGACTCGTCTGGGCAGTCAGCGCCTGTTCGATCAGGCGGCGCGCCGCCGCGCTATCTCCGGTCAGGCCATAGAGTTCGGCCAGCCATCGCTCTGAGCCAAACGTGTCGTCATGCGCGTCGCCCAGCACTTCGCGCTCGATGGCCATCATCTGCTCGGCCGACTTGATCGCCTCGGCAAACTGGCCGTCGGCCAGGTACGCGCGGGTGGCCGTGTCCAGCCGATCGCGCTCGGCCAGCCGTTGGGCTCGGGCGTCGGCGGCCGCGTCGGCGGCCCGCACGACAGTCCGCGAACCATCGCAGGCCGCGTGCGACATCAAGGAAAGGAGAATTGCAAACACCCAGCGAGCGTTCATCGTTTCACTCCCGCGTCGTGGGGGCGCTAGCGGCTTAACGATGAGCCGTGGCCCACGCATTGGATTGAAGAGGGGCAGCGCACCTGCACGTGCCAGGCAGGGGCACTCGCTTGTCAACTGTTGGTCGAAGTCCAGCCGGCCGTCGGCGCTGCCGCCGCAACGCGCAACCGCGGCCCGCGCGAGCCGATTGCCGCGCGGGCCGCGTGCCGTTTTTATCCAGCGACGGCTGGCTACTTCGTGGCCGCGGGCGCGGCCGGGGCGGCTGGCGCCGAGTCGGTCCACTTCGCCACGTCCCAGAGCGGCGCCGTGGTCTCGATGGCATTCATGTGCGCTTCGAGCGTGTTCTTCAGTAGCGCCGGCTTGACGTCGAGATTCTTCAGCGGGCGATAAAGGCTGAGCCCCTTGCTCTGCGTGAAGTAGACGAAGTAACACGGCCAGACCGAGTTATTGGCTTCGAGCAGTTTCATGAGCGGTTCGGGCTTCACCTTGTCCGGCTCCTTCACTTCGGCCAGGTAGCTGCTGAGCCAGATCTGCGACTTGTCGGGGCTGATGTCGAGCCCGATGCCGAACGTCCAAGTGCCACGGGCAACGGCCAGGCTGAGATACTTCGAGCCGTCGCTGTACTGGCCGGTCTTGGGTTCGTATCCCATGTTTTCGAGCATCGTGGCGAGGCTCTCGGTCGTCAGCGCCACGCCGCCGCTGGCCGGCGCGGTGGAATCGCCCTTGGCGATGTCGAGCTTCGAGCGGAATGTTTTGCGAGCGTCGATTTGGCCCGGCGAATCGATGCCCGCCCGGCGAACGGCCTTGGCGTCGGCGGCACTGGCACGGGCAGGTTCGGCGGCCGGAGCCAGCGTCGCTCCTAGGATGTACAAGAGGCTGAAAACAAGCGGCCAACTACGACGAAACATCGGTGTGTCTCCCTGGACAAGGTGAACGCCACGAAATGCAGCAGCAAAGTGCACGATCGAAGCCGCCCCTCCGACCTGGGTCGCATTATATCTCTACCTCGCCCTGGGGCGACGCGCCGGGGCAAAAAATGGACGCCACCGGCGTGCCATTGGTTCCGGCGGCGGATTAAAATAGCGGAAATCGAACCGCCTGAATCCCAACCTGTGCCGTGGAGACGACCGACGATGAAGCCTGTCGCGATCTCGCTTGGAACGCTGCTCGCAGCCGCTCTGTGTTGGGGGGCAATGGCCGCTGGCCAAACGACGCCCCGGCCGCCCAAGAATCCGCAGAACCCGGCCTCGAGCGCATCGGCCGCCGCCGCTCGCGGGCTGCGGCGCATGACCAAGGAAAACCGCATTTCGCCGTACGAGGAACGGGCCTTCGCGGCTGTCCGGGCCGCCAAGGCCGGACAGGACGCCGATGGGTCGGTGCAGCAAGGACCCGTCCGCTATGTCGTCCACAACGTCGAGTTCAAGGATGCAGCCGCCTGCGAGGCGTTCAAGCTCGACGGGGTAACGGTATTCAACCGTTTCGACCGCTTCGCCGACATTTTCGTCGTGGCCGACAACAACGCCAACCAGGTGCTCACCAAGGTCCGCCAGGTACCCGGCTACGTCTGGGACGAGTTTTCCAGCAACGTGTTCGCGCCGCCGCCAATCGTGGGCGCCAAGGGTGTCAGCCGGGCTACGCCCGAAGCGATCGTGCACGGCGGCGTGGGTTCGCTCAAGGGGCAAGGCGTGGTGATCGCGATCATCGACAGCGGCCTCGACTTTCGCAATCCCGACTTCATTACTTTCGACAAGGACGGCCAGCCGAGCTCGCGCCTGCGATACTTCTGGGATACGACGAGCGATACCGGTGCGGCGCTGGGGCTGGGATCGAAAGCCCCCGTGTCGTATCCCAACGGCGCCTCGATCGGCACGCTCTATGCGCGCGAAGACTTGAACAAAGAACTCCGCTCACTCAAGCCGCTGATCTCGGTGTGGGACGTCGACGGCCACGGCACGGCCTGCGCGGGCGTGGCCGCCGGCAACGGCAACAACTCGGAGGGGCGCTACCAGGGAGTCGCGCCCGAAGCCGAGCTGATTGGCGTGCGGCTGGGCGATAACCTCGAAAGCGCATTCCTGCTCAATGCGATTTGCGGCTGGATCGACCAGGTTGCCGGCAAGGCGCCCGTCGTGATCTCGTGCAGCTTCGGCGGCCGCCAAGGCGGCCACGATGGCATGAAGATCGAAGAACGCCAAATCAATGCCCGCTTCCCCATGACGATCCAAGGGCGGGCGCTGTGCATCGCCGCGGGCAACGACGGCGGCAGCCCGCTGCACGCCGACCTGGTGTTCGGCGGCAAGGACCAGGCCGGCGAAATTCGCTGGAACACCGGCGGCGAGGGCGTGCTGGAAGTCTACTACGACATTACCGATGAAAAGGACCTGCGCTACGTATCGATCGGCACTGAACTGGCCGAAAAAGGCGAAATCAATCCGCTCACCGGCAAGTACGTGTCCTATTTCAACCTTGGCCCCGGCAGCGCTGGTCTGCGATTCTACACCGAGTCGGGCAAACAGGTCGTGGCCGACGCCTACCTGCTCACCTTTGGCTCCGGCGGTAAGTTCGACGACAGCTGCGTCAGCTACAGCAAGCTGATCGAGTCGCCCGGCAGCGCACACAATGCCATTACCGTGGGCAGTTACGACTGGAACGACCAGTTCGAACAGCACGGTCAGCTCGGCGCATTCACCGATCCGCTCAAGGGCGCGCCGCTGACCATCGGCTCGCTATCGGGATACTCGAGCACCGGACCACTGCGACACCCCGACGTCGTCAAACCCGACATTGTCGCTCCGGGGCAGTACTACGCGGCCAGCGCCGCTCGCAACACTCGAGCCGTGTTCGACACCACCGGCCGCTACGGGCTATTCAACGGCACCAGCGCCGCAACGCCCTACACGGCGGGTGTCATCGCGCTGGTGATGCAAAAGAAGCCCACGATCACGCTGGGCGAAATCAAGGAGCTGCTCAAGAGCAGCGGTTCGCACGATCGCTTCACGGGCCCGGTACCCAACAGCAAATGGGGCCATGGCAAACTCGACCTGAAGGCGGTCGAAAAAATGCTGCAATCGCTCGACAAGAAATGAGCCGCAGCTAGCAACCAGCCAAACCCGGTAGCGGCCCCTGCTCAGTGGGCGTGCCTAGGCACGCACCAATTGTCGCAGCGCCACCAGGCTGGCCCGCAGCAGCGTCCAGTTGACCTTCCGACCGCATACCGCACAGTGTGGGTACAAACTGCCACGGTCGAGCGTGTGCTCGCGCGCGTGGCCGCACGCTCCTGTGGACAGGTAAAGGCCGGTCGTCTCACATGTATTGCCGGTGGGATTCATAGATGGACTATTACTACATTTCTCGTGCCAAGAATTCGGAAAATGAGAGTAGCGGCTTAGGGCTGATTGATTGCGCTCTCGCGCGACTCTAAAATGACGGCCCGCCCCTTGAAGACCTCCCGAATTCCCGCCTGGCAGGTTCCTCGGCATGCCGCGAATGCTGATTGTGCTGGTCGTTTTGATGGGCGCCGTGCCAGCCTGGGCACAGCCGACTGGAAGCGCGCCGCTCACTTTTGAGCGTCAAATTCGCCCACTGCTCAAGGCGCACTGTTGGCACTGCCACGGCGAAGGTGAGCAGCTCGAAGGCGGACTCGACGCGCGCTTGGCGCATTTGCTCGTCCGTGGCGGCGACAGCGGAGCGGCCCTGGTGCCGGGCAAGGCGAGCGAAAGCTTGCTCGTGGCACGCGTCCAAGCTGGCGAGATGCCGCCGGGCAAGAAGAAGCTCAGCCCGGCCGAAATCTCGCTGCTGACCGACTGGATCAACCAAGGCGCCCAGACTGCCCGCCCCGAACCGGCCACGCCCCCCAGCGGCGACTCGCTCAGCGAAGAGGATCGGGAGCACTGGTCGTTTCAACCGATTGCTTGCCCGAGCGTTCCGCCGGTGAACCACGCGGAACTGGCCGACAACGCGATCGACCGGTTCTTGCTGGCCCGGCTGGAGCAGGATGGCCTGAGTTTTGGACCGCTGGCCGCCCCGGCGGCACTTGTGCGCCGCCTGAGCTTCGACCTGGTCGGGCTGCCGCCATCGCCCGAGATGGTGCAACGGTTCGTGGCCGACCCTTCTGACGTGGCCTATCAGCAACTGGTCGACCGGTTGCTGGCCTCGCCCGCCTATGGCGAGCGCTGGGCGCGGCACTGGCTCGATGTCGTCGGCTATGCCGACAGCGACGGCTACAACGAGGCCGACCGCGAACGCCCTTGGGCCTATCGCTACCGAGACTACGTGATCCGCTCGCTAAACGACGACAAGCCCTGGAACGAATTCCTCATCGAGCAGCTGGCGGGCGACGAGCTGCTGACACCCCCTTATGCCAATTTGTCGCCCCAGCAGGCCGACAAGCTGATTGCCACGGGCATGCTGCGAATGGCCCCCGACGGCACGGCCGACTCGGCCGCCGACCAACCCGTGGCCCGCAATGACGTAGTGGCCGACACCGTCAAGGTGCTATCGACCGCCGCGCTGGGTTTGACGGTTGGCTGCGCCCAGTGCCACGATCACCGCTACGATCCGATTTCGCAGCTCGACTACCACCGTCTGCGGGCGATCATCGAGCCGGCGCTCGATCCGGCCCACTGGCGCACGCCTGACGGCCGGCTGATTTCGCTCTGGTCGGACGAAACCCGGCAGCGGGCCGAGCAAGTTGACGCCGAGTTGAAAGACATTTCGCAGCGCCGGATGGCCGAGCTCGATGAGCTGGTTAGCGCCACGTTCGAACAGGAACTGGCCAAGCTGCCTGCCGAGGTACAGCCCAATGCCCGCGTGGCGCGGTCGACGGCCGCCGACAAGCGCACCGCCGAGCAGCAGCAATTGATCAAGGACTATCCGTTCTTGAACGTCGATCGGGGCTCGGTCTACTTGTATCTGCCCGATCGGCAGAACGGGTTCAACAAGAAGTGGGACGATTTGACGGCCGCCACCCGCGCCAAGCGCCCGGCCGACGACCTTGTGCACTGCCTGACCGAAGTGCCCGGGCAGGCGCCTGCGACGCGGCTGCTGGCTCGTGGCGACATTAATCAACCGCGCGGCGAGGTGCCGCCCGGTGAATTGAGCGTGCTCAATGCCCAGGCCTGGAATCTTCCGTCGGACGATCCGGCGGTACCCACCAGCGGCCGACGGCTGGCCTATGCGCGGCATTTGACCGACGGTCGGCACCCGCTG
>CAZPED010000007.1:0-19397 GCA_964585335.1 uncultured Planctomycetaceae bacterium
TTCGAAGCGCTCGAAAAACACATCGCCGCTGCTTGCGGTTTAGCTTGAGCGCCGGTCATACGGCGGCAATGATCGAGACGCTGATTGCGGCGCTTGGCTCGGCCAGCGACGCGTGAGACAATGAAGCCGGGACTGGATGACAGAGAACAAGCAACGTTTGGCCGTAAAGTGGGTTGGCGGGACTGCGCAGATGTCGCTCGATAATCTGGAAACGCGCGAACACAAGATTTATTCGCAGAACGGCGAAGATGGCGTCATCGAGGCGATCTTTGCCACGATTGGCGTCACGAACCAATACTTCGTCGAGTTCGGCTGCGAGGAGGGGGTTGAGTGCAACACGGCCCACCTGCTGACCCAAGGCTGGCGGGGGCTGATGATGGACTTTTTCGGCATCTCGAAAAACCCCTTGGCCGACGTCAAGAAGGAGTTCGTGACGGCCGAGAACGTCAACGCGCTGTTCCAGAAATACGGCGTGCCGCCGCACTTCGATCTACTGTCGATCGACATCGACGGCAACGATTTTTGGGTCTGGCAGAACATCGTGTATCGGCCGCGCGTGGTCATCATGGAGTACAACGCGCACGTGCCGCCTCACCTCAGCCGCACGATCAGCTACGATCCGATGTTCCAGTGGCAGGGGACCGACTACTTTGGCGCGAGCCTGTTGGCCCTCCAGCGGCTCGGCGAGCGCAAGGGCTACACGCTTGTCTATTGCGAGTCGGCCGGTGCGAATGCCTTCTTCGTGGCTAACGACGCTTTGCCGGCCGGCTACGTGCCCAAACCGATCGAGCAGCTTTACCGCCGGCCGAATTACTTTCACCAGGGCTTGGGGTTCCCGCGCGATCCGCAGCGGCTGATGATCGACCCGTTCAATCCGTCGGGCGGCCCCGGGCGCTGAGGCGTTTGGCGGCCCACGAGGGCCGGTTCTGCCGGTTATAAGTGTTTGCCGGCTCGGCGTTTATCGGCACGGCTGGGGGCTCTGGCGAAACTTGACACCCCAGGGGGCCCTATCTATGATCGATTCTACTGGTTCGTGCCTAAGTCCCTTGGCAGGGATGAAATAGAGCAAACCGCAGTCGCCTGTCGCACAAGGGCGGGCGGTTTTCGTTGGGCGCGTCGCCATTTCGCCAGACAGCGTATTTTCTCGGGGACAGGTTGAACGCACGCCATGGAGATGATCGTCCCCATTCTGCTTGGCGTCATTCTGCTGGCGTCGTTCTTCGTCGCCTACCTGAGCTCGCAGACCTGGCCGATCTATCAGACCGTGCTCGTGGCCTTCATCGTCATCATCGCGGTCGTGTTCTTCTATCTGGGTGCGCGCACGCTGGCCACGCACAAGGCGTGGGGCGAGAAAGTCGCGCAGCTTCAGAACGAAATTCGCACGCAAGAGCAGCAACGCTTGGAGCTGGTGGGCGGTGATCAAGGCCCAACCGGCCAAATGGTCACCGGCGAGATTCCCAAGCTCAAACAGCAACTGGAAGTGTTGGTGGCCAATCGGGGCGGCGCGCTATATGACATTCCCGTCGAAGGCGTCAAGGACGGCGTGGCAACCGTGACTATGAGCGCCCCGGAACATGGGCTGGTACCCAATTCCGTGGTGTTCGTATTCGATCAGACGCCGCTGGCCGAAGGGGGCCGCTACCTGGGCGAGTTCAAGGTATCGGGCGTGACCGAGAAATCCCCTGCCGTGCAGCTGACGCCGAACCTGCCGCTCACGCCGGCGCAAGCGCAGCGGCTGGCCACTGCCAAGGGGCCCTGGACGCTCTACAGCACTATGCCCACAGACGACGCCAAGATGTTTGCCGACTTGGACGAACCGACGCGCCAGGCCTTGCTGCCGGCCGAGAGCCTGGCCGAGTACGCCAAGGCCGATCGTCCGCTGCGCGATTACGAAACGTTCTTTCACGACGATTACGTGCAGCAGTCGCTGCTTAACGACACGATCGCCAAGATCACCAGCAATATCCAGCGCACCGAGGCGGCCGTCGAAGAAACGCAGCGTGAAATCGCTTATCGCGACACGGAAAAAGGCAATCTGCAGTCGGACCTGTCCAATTTCCAGCGCGAGCTCAAGGCCATCGCCGCGTACGAAAAGACGCTGACTGCCAAGTTGGCAGAGCTGCGCACGTCGCTCAAGGACACCTACCTGAAGGATCGACAGATGGCCGCGGAGCTGACGACCAACCAGTTCCGCGCGGCCGAAGAGATCAACGAGCGGACGGCGACCGCCGCGGCCGCGCCGTAAGCGGATTCCCCCGCCCACGCGTTTCCACCCCCGTGTGCCGGATTTGGCTGCTGGCACAGATTCCCGCCGCCGGCTACTTTCCGCCGCTGGAAGCGCGCGATATCTTTCAGACGGCGGCCACCCGTTCTCGACCTCGTCCCGTTCGCTCGGCCCGAGCACCGTATGGCCGTGAGCTCGCCTTGCCAATCCGAATCAACCGCGCGCGAGCGGCGCGCGCCAGACCTGTAAGTCGCCAGTGACATGGGTGTTTACGACCGGCCCTACCACCGCGAAGACGACGGCAGCTCCTGGCTTCCCGGCCGCTCGATGGTCGTTAGCCTGATCATCGTCAACGTTGGCATCTACCTGGTCGATTGGCTGAGCGATTTCCGGCTGACCGAGTACTTCGCGCTCAGTCCTCAGTTTTTTCGCCGCCCGTGGCAGGCCTATCAACTGCTGACCTACGGCTTTCTGCACGACCCGCAGCAGATCGCGCACCTGGTCTTCAACATGTTCTTTCTGTGGATGTTCGGCACTCCGGTCGAGGGCGTTTACGGGCGGAGCGAGTTTCTGCGCATCTACCTGGTGGCCATCGTCGTGGCGGGACTGGCCTGGGCACTCATCGAGATGTTCAATCCCAGCCCGGTTGCCATGGTGGGCGCCTCCGGCGGCATCATGGCCATCATGATGCTCTTCGTGTTCAACTTTCCGCGCCAGCTGATCTACATCTGGGGCGTGCTGCCGGTGCCGGCCTGGGCGCTGGGTGCGCTCTACGTGCTCACCGATTTGTTGGGAGCGCTGAATCCGCAAGGATCGAACGTCGCCAACGTGGCCCACCTGGGCGGCGCGGCGTTCGGTTTCGCCTACTTCCGCTCGGGCATTAACCTGGGTCGGCTGATTCCCTCGCGGTGGTCGGAACTTTCCGGTTCGTTGTTCCGCTTCCGCCCCAAGCTCCGCATTCACGACCCCGAGCGTGACGCGCGCGACTTGAACGCGCAAGTCGACGAGATCCTGGCCAAGATTCATCGCGAGGGGGAGGGCAGCCTGACCCGCAAGGAACGGCGGACGCTCGAAGAAGCCAGCCGGCGCTATCAGCGTCGCCGGCAATGATGCTTGGTCGCGGCGACGGTCAGGGCCGCCGCGCCGGGCCCACATCGACTCGAGGTGGCCTGATGGCTGATCCCGATCCTTACGCCACGAAGTCGACGGTCGAGGAAATCCGCCAGCGCTTCGACGCCGATGTCGAGCGCTTCAGCAACCTGGAGACGGGCCAGTCGGCCACGATCGACGCACCGCTGGTGCTCGAGCTGATTGCCAGGTCGGCCGCCACCGTGACCCCCAGGGCCACGCGGCTGCTCGACGTCGGCTGCGGCGCGGGCAATTACTCGCTCAAGCTACTCGAACAGTTGCCGCTGGAAGAAATCACGCTGGTCGATCTGAGCCGGCCCATGCTGGAGCGCGCGCAGCAGCGCCTGGCGGCCAAGACCGCCGCGCGCGTGAACTTGCTACAGGGCGATATCCGCGAACTGTCGCTGCGCGAGAACCATTACGACGTGATCACGGCCGCGGCCGTGCTGCATCACTTGCGCGGCGACGACCAGTGGCAGGCTTGCTTTGCGAAGCTCTACGCGGCGCTGCGCCCCGGCGGCTCGTTGTGGATTGCCGACCTGGTGGAGCACACGCTGCCGCCCGTGCAGCAACTGATGTGGGACCGCTACGGCGAATACCTGGCTGCGCTGGGTGGCGAAGATTATCGCCAGCGGGTCTATGCCTACGTCGCGCGCGAAGATAGCCCCCGGCCGCTCGTGTATCAGCTCGAAATGCTTCGCAGCGTGGGTTTTGCGTCGGTCGAAGTGCTGCACAAGAACAGCGTGTTCGCCGCCTTCGGCGCGCGGAAATGACGCGCTCACCCGGGTTCTTTTTGCCGCGTCCCGACAGCGATTGATTGCAGGCGTCTGCCGAGCACCTTATATTGATCGCGCTTGATCCATCCGCTCGTTTGCCTACCTGTTCGATTCCCGCCTGATTGAACCTGCCCTCGCACTCTGCCAAGGAGACTTGCCATGGCTGCACCAGCGCGCTCCGGTTGCGCATCTCGTGGTTTCACGCTCGTCGAACTGCTGGTCGTGATCGCGATCATCGGAATCTTGGTGGCGCTGCTGCTGCCGGCGATTCAAGCGGCCCGCGAAGCGGCCCGGCAATCGCAGTGCAAAAACAACTTGCGGCAGCTGGGCGTCGCCTTACTCGATTTCGAGAACGCCAAACGTCAGCTTCCCTCGGGAGGGCAGGGCACCTTGCAGGGCACTACGACGACGAGCTACGACCTGCATTCGACGTTTACGCTGATTTTGCCGTACCTGGAGTACAGCGAACTGGCGGCGATGATGAACCTGCGCTATGCCTACAACGACAAGAACTGGCCGAGCAATCAGATGGCGGCCAAGACGCGTCTGCCCGTGCTGCTTTGCCCCAGCAATCCCTACCGCGAGGAGGACCCGCAAGGCTACGGCCAAACCGAATACGTGCCGACCGTGCACACCGACATCGACCCCGTGACTGGCGTGATCAAGAATGACACCCGTCAGGACGGAGCGCTGGCCTTGGGAGGGACGCGGCTGGCCAAGATCACCGACGGCACGAGCCATACGATCGCATTGGCCGAGGATAGCCCGGTAAACTACGAGACGGTGTTTCCCTACATCACGGGCATGTCCGCCGACCCGGTGATGGCGGCCGGCAAGAGCGCCGACACGCCGACTCCCAGTGGATTTCGGGCGATGAATCGTTGGGCCGAGCCCGACAACGGCGCCGGCATCTCAGGGCCGGGCAATGCAACGGCAGGCAGTTTGCGGGGAATCGTCAATAACAACATGGAGCCGACCGGCGGCCCCGCGGATTGTCCCTGGAAGCAGGCCAACTGCGGGCCCAATGGCGAGATTTTCAGCTATCACACGGGTGGCGCCCACGTCGTGCTGTGCGATGGCAGCGTGACGATGCTCAACGAGGAAATTGACCCGCGGGTGGTGCGCAAGCTGGTGACCCGCGCCGAGGGAACCCAGCTGAGCAGCAACGAGTATCAATAGTCCCGGCTGACAGCCTGGCGGAACTGGGGGGACTGGCCGAACGCGAGGGGCGGGCGGCCAGTGCGGGTGCCGCCAGCGGGCTATTGCCGCCGAGAGCGCCAGTTCTGTGCTATGATTCTCAGAGGTCTAGGGCGGCCTGCTGGGCTGCCGCGAGGCCGGAAAAAACGGTTGCAGCGACGGTCCCAGGGGCTTGACGCTAGCGCCGCCGCTATCATAGGCTGCCGTAGCGGCAAATGACCTTGCCAGGGCCTTAGGCAGCCCTATAATCCGTGCATCCCAGGCTTGTCGAGCGACTCCCTGCTTGCGGGTGGCGGATACCGCGATCGGCCTTCGATGCGGGTGTAGCTCAGTTGGTAGAGCACGACGTTGCCAACGTCGTTGTCGTGGGTTCGAATCCCATCACCCGCTCTTTACGTTTTCTAATCGCCCAGGTGGGCGATTTTTTATCGCTGCGCGCCCTCCGTGCCAACCGACGCGCCAAGCAATCACGACTGTAGTCAGTAGCGAGTCCCGATGTCCGCCCAAAAAACCACTCCGGAAGCGGTTGCCGACGAAGCCGCCGAAAGCGAATCGCAGAAGATCAACCTTTCGATCAAGGTCGACAGTCCCACGGCCTGCCAGCGGCACATCACCGTGACGATTCCGCGGGAAGAGATCGACCGCTATTACGACAAAGCCTTCAGCGAGATGATGGACACGGCCGCCATCCCCGGCTTCCGCGCCGGTCGGGCACCGCGCAAGCTCATCGAGGCCCGCTTCCGCAAGGACGTGGCCGACCAGGTGAAAGGGTCGCTGCTGCTCGACAGCATGACGCAGGTCACCGAGGACGAGAAGTTTTCGGCCATTAGCGAGCCCGATTTCGATCCCCGGGCCATCGAGCTGCCCGACGACGGTCCGATGACCTTCGAGTTCGATCTCGAGGTGCGCCCCGAGTTCGAATTGCCGAACTGGAAGGGGTTGTCGGTCGAGCGCCCAGTGCGCGAGTTCGCCAAGAAGGACGTCGACAAGCGGCTGGAGCAGATCCTGGCCCGCCACGGCCGCCTGGTGCCGGTGGACGGCCCCGCGTCGTCCGGCGATTACATCACGTGCAATCTCACGTTCAAGAACGGCGCCGTTGAACTGTCGTCGAGCAAGGAAGAAGTCATTCGCCTGCGTCCGGTGCTGAGCTTCCGCGACGGCAAGATCGAGGATTTCGACAAGCTGATGAAGGGCGTCAAGGCGGGTGAAACCCGCGAGACGACCGCACGGCTGAGCGCCGATGCTCCCAACGAATCGCTGCGGGGCCAGGAAATCACGGCCGTCTTCGAGGTGCTCGAAGTCAAGAAGCTGGAACTGCCCGAGCTCAACGCCGAATTGCTCGAATCGCTGGGCGGCTTTGCCAACGAGGGCGAGCTGCGCGACGCCATCTTGGAAGACCTCAAGCGGCAGCTCGAATATCACCAGCAGCAGGAAGCCCGGCGACAGGTGACCGCAGCCTTGACCGAAAGCGCCAACTGGCAGTTGCCCCCCGAGCTGCTTCGCCGCCAAAGCCGCCGCGAGCTGGAGCGGGCCGTGCTGGAACTGCGCCGCAACGGCTTTACCGACGCGGAGATTCGCACCTACGAAAACGAATTGCGGCAAAATAGTGCCGCTGCCACGGCCCGCGCCCTGAAGGAACACTTCATCCTGGAGCGGATTGCCGAGGACCAGGGCTTCGAGGCCTCGCCCGAGGATTACCAGGCCGAAATCGCGCTAATCGCGGCACAAAGCGGCGAGAGCGTGCGCCGCGTGCGGGCCCGGCTGGAAAAGGGCGGGCTGATGGATTCGCTCCGCAACCAGATCATCGAGCGCAAGGTAATCGACCTGGTGTTGGCCGACGCCAAGTTCAAGGACGTGCCCTACAAGCCCGAGGGTTCGGACACCGAGGCCATCGACCAGGCGGCCGGCGGCGAGGAGGAATCGTCCGAGATTCCCGAGGCCAAGCACCCAGGCGAGGCGGAACCGCTGCGGGCCGCCAAGGAACACGACTAGTTCAAGGAAGAAATCGTTGCACCGATTCAGGGAGGAATCGCGGCGAACCCCCGGCAGGAATCCGGGACGGTTGCCTTCGTGTCGGACGAACGAATAATGCATTGACGTCCGCGCACAACTTCACTTCCACGCGCGGCGCTCTGAAGGAACCATCATGGCCTATCGCGACTATCAACGCCAGCGACAGATGACGCTGGGGGACTTGCTGCTCGAGAACCGCATTATCCTGCTGCAGGGCGAGATTCACGACGGCAACGCCAACGAACTGGTGATGAAGCTGCTGTATTTGCAGAGCGAAAATCGCCGCAAGCCGATCCACTTTTACATCAATTCGCCCGGCGGTAGCGTGAGCGCCACGCTGGCCATTTACGACACGATGCAGATCTGCACCTGCCCGGTGGCCACCTACTGCGTGGGCCTGGCCGCCAGCGGCGGGGCGGTGTTGCTGGCCGGCGGCAGCAAGGGCAAGCGCTACACCCTGCCCCATGCCAAGGTGATGATCCATCAGCCGTACGGGCAGGTGGGCGGCCAGGTCTCGGATATCGAGATTCAGGCCGACGAGATTCTGAAAACCCGCGACGTGCTCAACCACATTCTGGCCCAGCATACCGGCCAGCCGTTGGAGCGAATCGCCAAGGACACGAACCGCGATTACTACATGAATGCCGATGAGTCGAAGACTTACGGCGTTGTCGACGAGATTTTGACCCGCCCGCCGCTGTCGGCCGAGGGCGAGGAAGAGGAAAAAGACTGATCGGCGCCACCTCAGATGGGCGCCGCGGGCAACCGCCGGGCCGATCGCGTGCGACGGGCACTTTGCCGCCACGCTGCTCGATCTGGCTACCACCGAACCAACCAGGCACAACGCCATGCCACTGATTCCATTCGTGATCGAAAAAAGCGGCCGCGAAGAGCGAGCCATGGACATCTACAGCCGGCTGCTGAAAGACCGCATCGTCTTTCTCGGCTCGCAAGTAAACGATGAGGTGGCCAACACCATTGTCGCCCAACTGCTGTTCCTGCAGTCGGAAGATCCCAAGGCCGACATCCACCTCTATGTCAATTCGCCCGGCGGCAGCGTGACCGCGGGCCTGGCGATTTACGACACCATGCAGTTCGTCACCTGCGACGTGGCCACGTACTGCATCGGCCAGGCGGCCTCGATGGGCGCCGTGCTGCTCACCGCCGGCGCGCGAGGCAAGCGCCACGCGCTGCCCAATGCCCGGATCATGATCCACCAGCCGCTAGCAGGCATGGAAGGCACGGCCGAAGAGATCATGATCCACGCCAAGGAATTCAAGAAAGTCAAAGCCAAGCTCAACCAGATCCTGATCAAGCACACCGGCCACCCGCTGGAACAGATCGAGCGCGACACGGATCGCGACCGGTTCATGTCCGCCGAAGAGGCCATGGAGTACAAGCTGATCGATCGGGTGATCGAGCACATGGAAACAAAACCTATCGCACCGAGCGGATCCTAGCTCGCTAGCAATAGCACTGCTGGCATCGCCTCACTTCCCGCAATTGGGCGAGCCAGAATGGTTCCGTTCGTGTATTGTTCCGACAATTCGCGCCGGTTGACACCGCGAGCGCCACGGTAGGCGCTGGCCGCGCGCCCGATTGGGCGCCGGCCCGGTGATCGCCGATCGCGCTTGGTGTTGCGCCCTGGGCAACCGATTTTCTGTCGCATGAGGCTGACATGAGAACGTTGCAAATCACGCTCTGCCTGCTGCCGCTCGTCGCGCTCGGCTGCCGCATGGATCCCAACCAGGCGCTATTGGAGCAAGAGGCTCGCCGGCTCGAAGACCAGGTCTATCACCTGCAAGCCTGTCTCGAAGACTGCCACGCGGCCCGCGAAGCCACGATTCGCGAGAACGAGTCGCTCAAGCGCGAGCTGGAAGGCCAGCGCGAAGGAGGCGACGAAAGCGCGCCCCGCCGCAGCACGGCTCCCGCCGGTGAATCGCCGCGTCCGGTGCTCGACTTCTTCCAGCGGCCCAAGCGGGGCGAAGCGCCCAAGCTCGAACCACCCACGATCGAATTGCCAGACCCCAGCGATACACCCCCGGCCGTCGAAGGCGCGCCGTCCGAAACCGCGCCGCCGGCCGTCGAAATGCCCGGCCCCGGCGATACCTCGAAGCTGAGCGACCAGGCGGCCACGCAACTCGTGATCAACCGCCGCATGACCGGCGGGCTCGACCGCGACGGCCAGCCTGGCGACGAGGGACTGGTGCTGATGGTCGAGCCGCGCGATGCCTCGGGCAATATCGTGAAGACCACGGGCACGCTGTCGGTCGTGGCCATGGACCCCACGCTCGAAGGCGACGCCTCGCGCATCGCTCGCTGGGACTTTGGCCCCGACGAGATCTTGCAGCACTATCGCAGCTCGACGCGCGCCGAGGGTTACCGCTTCGAGCTGCCCTGGCCGGCGGGCCAGCCCGAACATCGCGATCTGCGGCTGTTCGTGCGTTACACGAGCGACGAAGGACGCCGCATGACGGTCGACGCTCCCGTCGCGGTGCGTCGCGCCAGCGATGGTCCCGCGCAAAGTCGTTCGCTGCTCAGCGATGCCGATGGAAAGTCAGGCGGCACGCGCAAACGGGCACCCGCCTCGCGGGTCAAGGCGCGTTCCGCGGGGCTCTCGCGCGGCGATGTTTCGCAAAGCGACGCTGAGGAATCCGACGAAGTGGCTGACAACACGGAGCCGGCGCGGGGCGAGCCAAAACGCGAGGTGACTGCCGGCGACGATCTGCGGCAAGCCACGCGGCCCGACCGGCCGGCCTGGAAGCCGTATCGCTAACGGTCTTCCCGGCTACTTGTGCTGCTCGAACATCCAGGGGAGCACACCGGCCGGATCGTTATAGGCGGGGGTCCAACTGTCGTGCCCCACGCCTTCCAGCTCGGTGTAGCCGGGGGTGCCGCCGGCGGCCTTCACCGCGGCAATCATCTCGCGCGAGCGTTCGGGCAGCACGACGCGATCGGCGCCGCCGTGCACGGCCCACAGCGGTACGTCCTTGAGCCGGGGGGCAGTCGTCACGTCGCCGCCGCCGCAAATCGGCACCACGGCCGCGAACGTCTCGGGGTGGCTGGCCGCGAGGGCCCAGCTACCGTAGCCCCCCATCGAGAGCCCCGTCAGGTAGATGCGCTTGGTGTCGATGGGCAATTGCCCGATGAGTGATTGCAGCACGCCGTATGTCAACTCGGCTTCGCTCGGCGGCGGGCTGGCCGGCACCGGTGCGTCTTTGGCCAGCCGCAAGCCGGCCCAGTACTTGCCCGTCGGGCATTGGGGCGCAATGACGTAGCAGGGGTACTTCTCGCGCCACTCGGGCCGCGTCATCCACTCTGGGAAGTAGAGCAATTGCAGCTTGTTGTCGTCGCCCCGCTCGCCGGCGCCGTGTAAATAGAGCACTACGGGGTATTTCTTGCCTGCTTCGACATTGGCCGGCTTGAGCAATCGATAGCGCAGCGTGCGCGGCGGATCGGCCGAGGGCACTTCGTAGGTACGCTCTTCGTACTGAGCGACCACGGCATCGGGCGGAGGCGTCGGTCCGGCTTGAAACATCATCATTCCCAACATCAACGTGAGCATGAATTGTTCTCCCCTCGAAGATGAGCCGCCTGTGCCGCCGCCGGATTAGCGCCGCGCGGCGGAGTTAGTGTACGCGCTGACCGGGCTTGGCGCCCGAGTCGGGATTGAGCAGGTAGATCTCTTGTCCGCCGGCGCCGGCGGCCACGACCATGCCCTCGCTAATGCCGAAGGTCATTTGCCGCGGCGCCAGGTTGGCCACGCAAATGACCAATCGGCCCACCAGTTTCTCGGGCTCGTAGGCGCTCTTGATGCCGGCGAAAACGGTGCGTTGCTGATCGCCGCCGAGCGAGAGCGTCAGCTTGACCAGCTTCTTGGCCTTGGGCACCTCTTCGGCCGCGACGACGCGGGCCACGCGGAGGTCGACCTTGGTGAAATCGTCGATCGAAATCAACTCGGTCACCAGCGGCTCTTTTTCGAGCGCCTCGCCGCTATCGGCGGCAGCGGGCGTAGTTTCGGCAGCGGGCGTTTCAGACACGGCAAACTCCTTCTGACTTTCGGCAATCATGGCCTCGACCTGCGCGGTCTCGACCCGTTTCATCATGTGCGTAAAAGGATTGACGGCCACGCCCACCAGCGGCGCCTTGGCCTGGTCCCAATGCGTGATCGGGTGGCCCAGCAGATCGTCGGTTTGCTGCCGCAGCTGGGGAAGCACGGGCGCCAGGTACACGACCAGCTGCCGGAACAGGTTGAGCGCGATTGTGCAGCTGGCTTGCAGTTCGACGGCGCGGTCGACATTGCCCCGCAGCTTCCAGGGGGCCACGGCGTCGACATACTGGTTGGCCCGATCGGCCAGGGCCATGATCAGCCGCATGGCGCGGTTGTAGTCGCAAGCTTCGTAGGCGGCGGCAATCGCTTCGCCCTCGGCCGCGGCCTGGGCGAACAGCCCGCCGTCGTCGGGATAGCTGGCCGACAGCCCCGTGTCCTGCACGAACTTGGCGGTGCGGCTGGCCAGGTTGACCACCTTGCCCACCAGGTCGGAGTTCACCTTGGTGACAAACTCCTCGCGGTTCAGGTCCAGGTCGTCGAGCCCGGGCCCCAGCTTCGAGGCGTAATAGTAGCGTAGGTAAGCCGGGTCGAGATGGTTCAGATACGTCGAAGCGCGGACGAACGTACCGCGGCTTTTTGACATTTTCTCGCCGTCGACCGTCAGAAAGCCGTGGACGTGAATTTTGGCCGGAAGGTTGTAACCGGCCGTCTTCAGCATCGCCGGCCAGAACAACGTGTGAAAATACGTGATGTCCTTGCCGATGAAATGGTGAACTTCGACGCCGGGCGATTGCCACCAGTCGGCCAACTGCTGCCCATGCCGCTGGCACCACTGAGCCGTCGAGGCCACGTAACCGATCGGCGCGTCGAACCACACGTACCAATAGTTGCCGGGGCTGTCGGGGATCTCGAAGCCGAAGTACGGCGCGGGACGCGAAACGTCCCAGGCCCGCAGCGGCTCGCCCAGAAAGTGTCCGGCCAGATAGTTGGCCACTTCCTTTTGCAAGCGGTTGCCCGTTTGCGTCCATTCGTTCAAGAAACCGTGCAGCTTCTCGATGTGAACGAAAAGATGGGGCGCTTCGCGCAGCTCGGGCGTGGCGCCCGAGAGCGTGCTGCGCGGATTCTTCAACTCGGTGGGGCTGTAAGCCGCGCCGCATTTCTCGCAGCTATCGCCATACTGGTCGGGCGCGCCGCAGTTGGGGCAGGTTCCCTTGACGAACCGGTCGGCCAGGAACGTGCCGGCCACGGGGTCGTAAAGCTGGGTGATGTTTTGCTCGCTCACCAGGTCGGCCGCGCGCAGCTTGGCCCAGAACTGGCCGCAGAGCTCGCGGTTCTCGTCGCTATGGGTGCTGCCGTAGTTGTCGAACTGCACCTGAAAGCGGTCAAAGTCGCGAACGTGGGCTTCGCGCATGTCGGCGATCACGGCCTCTTCGCTGCGGCCTTCCTGCCGAGCCCGAATCATGATGGCCGTGCCGTGCGTGTCGTCGGCGCACAGAAAGATGCATTCGTGGCCGCAGAGCTTTTGGAAGCGGGTCCAGATGTCGGTCTGGATATACTCGACCAGGTGGCCCAAGTGGATGTGGCCATTGGCGTAAGGCAGCGCGGCCGTAACCAGGATCTTGCGCTGGCGGGCGGAACCGGCACGATCCGGCGGTGGTGTTTCGGGCGTGGGCACAGCGGCAAGTTTTTCAGGTTGTTGGAGCGGTCGGTGAAAGACGACAATTGTATCTTGGGGGGGCCGGAAATGTGAGCCCCCGCAGCCCAGCCAGGTTCGCGGTTGCCATGCAATCAGACCCATCCTTACCGACACGATTCTGGCAATCGCCCCGCCGCGTGGCCGCGTGGCTGCTGATTGCCACGGCCTATACGGCTCACTTCTGGCTGGTGTTTGGCGACCACCAGCTCGACTCGCAAGATTGGCTCTGGATAGTGCTGATGGGCGCCGGCTGGTCTGGGCCGGCACTGCTGGGCATGTGGGCGGCGCTCAGCCCCCGGCCGCTGTGGCTGCGAGTGCCTAACTCGCTGCTGCTGGTGCTGTCGGTCGTGGCGATTTTCTTTTGGGCGCGAACCTCGAGCGCTGGCAAGTTTCTGGAAGGGCTGGTGCACGTGCTCGTGTTCAGCGTCGAAGTGGGCGGCTTCCTGGGGGCGTGGCTGCTGTTCTCGGCGTTGCGCAAGTGGGGCGGCTGGCGCATCTCGGCGGCCAAAACCCTGCCGCCGCCTCCCAAGAAGCAAGTGGCGCTGGCGGTGTTGTTTCTCGAAACGCTGGCCGTCGGAGTCGTGCTGGCCTTGATGCGACTGGCCCCGCCCGAGTTTTGGAAGGAGCTGTGGGATCCGGCCATGCCGCTGGTGGTGGGCATTGCCGCGGGGTTGATTGCGCTGGCCTGTGTGCCGCTGGCGCTGCTGGTTCCCCTGGTGTTGGGCCGGTATCCGCCCCGCGCCCCCTCGAAAACCTACCGCGTCGTCACGGCCAGCGTGTGGCTTGTGTGCGAAGTGATCTTGCTGGCGTATCTGTTTAGCGAGAACGCCGACTTCCGATTCTCGATGCTTGCCATCCACGGCGCCTATGGCGGCGCGATCGTGACGCTCCGCATACTACACGCCGGCGGTTATCGCCTGCTGAGCGTCAAACAACCGCTGCCCGCTGAACGGGTGCCCATGCCTGCCTGATGGCTAGCGACGCTCCGTGCCGATGCAAATCAAATGCTTCTCGCCGCGGAAGATGAACTGGCCGTGGCTGATCGCCGGCGACGCGTAGCTGTACTCGCCCAGTTTGTTTTGGGCCACGACGTCGAGCGTTGGGCCGGGGCGAACGACGGTCGTGTTGCCTTCGTCCGAGGTGAAGTACACCAGTCCCATGGCCGAGACCAGTGAACTGCTGTAGTGCGTGCCCAGCCGCTCCATCCAGACTCGATTGCCCGTTTCGGCCTCGAAGCAGCTGGCCACGCCGCCGTCGGAGACGGCCAGAAAGTAATTGCCCACGGCAATCGGCGAGGGGACGTAGCCTGCCCCTTTCTTCGTCCGCCAGGCAATGTGCGTGTCGGTGACGTTGCCCGTGCCGTCGGGGCGGACGGCCATCATGTGCAGTTCCGGAAATCCGGCGGTCAGGAACAGCAGCTTGCCGTTATAGACCACCGAGGCCACGAACTGCTCGGTGGGGCCGTCGAGAATCCAGTGCCGCGAGCCGTCGTGCGGATCGTAGCTGGCCACGCACTTTGAGCCCGATAGGATCATCTGCGTGCGGCCGTCGATCTGGCGAATCAGGGGCGTCGAGTAACTGCGGGTCTTATTCTCGCGGGGTACTTTCCAGACCGTCTTTCCCGTCGCGCTATCGAGCGCGACTAGGTAGGCGTCGCCATCGTGGTCGCCGTTGACGATCACCTTGTCCTCGAAGAGCACGGGGCAGCTGCAATAGCCGTGCTTGCTGGAGAAGCCGCCCGGGCGGACGAGCCAGCGCTGCTGCCCGTTAAAATCGTAGGCCGCCACGACCATCTCGGCCTGGTCGAGAAATGTCACGAACACGGACCGCCCGTCGGTCGCGGGAGTGCTCGAAGCAAAGCTATTCAGCGGGTGCTTGTCTTCGAGGGGCGACTCGAGCACCAGCTGCCGCCAGAGCAGCTTGCCAGTCGGCCGGTCGAAGCAGAGCAGGATTCGCTGCTTGGCATCTTCGAGACACGAGGCCAGAAAGATCCGATCTCGCCAGACGATGGGCGAAGCGTGACCCGTGCCGGGCACCTCGACCTTCCAAGCGACGTTGTCGTCGGCCGACCAGTGCGTGGGCACCTCGTTTTCCAGGCTGGTGCCGTCGCCGCGCGGTCCGCGCCAGCCTGGCCAGTCTTCGGCCAACGCCGTGGCCGCGGTCAGTAGCACGAGCAGGCCGCAGAACCAACCGATGCGTGCGTTCATGGACGTCGTGCCCTCTCGCTCAGTCTGGGGGATGGATCACGGAACCCTCGGCGATTCTAGCAGTCTGGTCATACGATTTCACCCGTTTTCGGACAAATGGCCCCGCGCCGACCTAGGCGAAATTTTCCGCGAAAGTTACGATGGCCCCAACATTTGCAAGGAGTATCTGCGAGGCGGTATGTCTTGGTTCGGTTTTAGTTGGGAACACAGCTTACTCACGCCCGCTCAATTCACGCTGGGCGTGACCGGACTGATCTTCTTGCTGCTGATTGTCAGCAAGGTGACGCCCGACGTCATCCTGATTGGCGCAGTTACGCTATTGTTGCTGATGGGCATTCTGACGCCCGGCGAGGCGCTGGCCGGCATGGCGAACGAAGGCATGATTACCGTCGGGGTGCTGTTCGTTGTCGGCGCCGCGGTGCGCGAGACCGGTGGCGTCGACTTCATTGCCGCTCGGCTGTTCGGACGCCCCAAGACGCAAACGGGCGCTTTGGCGCGGCTGATGCTGCCCACGATGGGGCTGAGCGCCTTCATGAACAATACGCCCCTGGTGGCGATGTTGATTCCGGCGGTGACCGACTGGGCCCGGCAGAATCGCTGGCCCGTGTCACGATTTCTGATTCCGCTTAGCTACGCGGCCATTTTGGGCGGTACCTGCACGCTCATCGGCACGAGCACGAACCTGGTCGTGCAGGGCATGTTGATCAAGAGCCTGGGCCATGGGCTGGAGATGTTCGACATTTCCTGGGTCGGGGTGCCAGCAGCGCTCTTGGGCGGCGCCTACATCCTGGCCGTGGCGCCCTGGCTGCTCCCCGATCGGCGGCCGGCCATCAGCATGCAAGACGATTCGCGCGAGTACACGATCGAAATGCAGGTTGAGCCCGACAGTCCGCTGGTCGGCAAGACCATTGAAAAAGCCGGCTTGCGGCACCTGCCGGGCGTGTACCTGGCCGAGATCGACCGCGATGGGGTCGTGCTGCCGGCCGTCTCGCCCCAAGAAGAACTGCGCGGCGGCGACCGCCTGCTGTTCGTGGGCATCGTCGAGTCGGTCGTCGATTTGCAGCGCATTCGCGGCCTGGTGCCGGCCGCCGATCAGATCTCGCAGCTCAGCGCGCCGCGGCCGCAACGCTGCCTGATCGAAGCCGTGGTGTCGAACAGCTGCCCGCTGGTGGGCAAAACGATTCGCGACGGCCGGTTTCGCAACGTCTACAACGCCGTGGTGGTGGCCGTGGCCCGCAATGGCGAGCGGCTGCACATGAAGATCGGCGACATCGTGCTGCGGGCCGGCGACACGCTGCTGGTCGAGGCGCACCCGTCGTTTGCCGATCAGCAGCGCAACTCGCGCGACTTCTTCCTGGTCAGCCGGCTGGAAGACTCGAACCCGCCGCGGCACGACCGGGCGCTGATTGCCGTGGTGCTGATGCTCATCATGGTCGTGTCGGTCAGCTTCGAGTGGATCTCGATGCTCAAGGCCGCGATGCTGACGGCCGGCCTGATGATCTTTACCCGGTGCATCACGACCGACGCGGCCCGCCGCAGCGTCGACTGGGAGGTGCTGCTGGCCATCGCGGCGTCGTTTGCCCTGGGCACGGCGCTCGAGAAGACCGGCGCGGCGCGGCAGATCGCCGACGAGATGATTTCGCTGGCGGGCAACAACCCTTGGGTGTCGCTGGCCGTGATCTATGCCATTACGCTGATCGTGACCGAGCTGATTACCAATAACGCGGCCGCGGCGCTGATGTTCCCCTTTGCCATGGACACGGCCAGTGGGCTGGAAGCTAACTACATGCCGTTTGTCGTGGCCGTGATGATGGCCGCTTCGGCCGGCTTTGCCACGCCCATTGGCTACCAGACCAACCTGATGGTCTACGGTCCCGGCGGCTATCGATTCAGCGATTACGTGAAAATAGGCGTGCCGCTAGATATTCTGATTGGCGTGGTCACAGTGGGACTGGCGCCATTGGTCTGGCCGTTTTAGCAGGCCAAGGGCCCGGGCCCTGAAGGCCTGCACGCCAATTTCGCTGGGGAGAATCCGTCATGGGGCGAGCGCTGTTGGTCGCGGTGGTGGCGAGCTTTCTTGGCCTGGCCGCGACGGCCGCCGAAACTGATTCGGCTACGCTCGCGCTGCTCAAAACATTTCGCCAGGAGTTCGTCGAACTTCAGCCGGGTCACGCAAGCTTTCCGGCTGCCTACACCATGGGGCGCGACGAGGGGCCGGCGGCCGAGCGGCCCGCTCATCGCGTTACGCTCAAGCGCCCTTTCGCGATCGCCCGCTACGAGGTGCCGCAAAACTTGTGGCAGGCCGTGATGGGGGCTAACCCCAGCCGCTGGAAAGGCCCGCGCAACTCGGTGGAAATGCTGAGCTACGACGAGGCCGTGGCGTTCTGCCAGAAAGTCACGGCCCTGCTGCGCGACGCGAAGCTGATCGGCCAGAATCAAACGGTGCGGCTACCGAGCGAGGCCGAGTGGGAGTATGCCGCGCGAGCCGCCACGACGTCGCTCTATTCGTTTGGCGACGACGTGGCCGATCTCGACGCGCACGCCTGGTCGACGCGCAACGCGGCGGGTAACGATCCGCCCGTGGGCGCCAAGCAGCCCAACGCCTGGCAACTGTTCGACGTGCACGGCTACCTGTGGGAGTGGTGCGCCGACGCCTGGCACGACGACTACCAGGGCGCGCCCTCCGACGGTACTGCTTGGACCTCTGGCGACGACCGCCGCCGTGTGCTCCGCTCGGGCAGTTGGAAAGATCCGGCCGAGCGGCTGACCAGCACGTTTCGCCGCCCGGCCGAGCGCGATTTGCAGGACGACGCCGTCGGGCTGCGCTGCGTGCTCGACACGGCCGAAGCCAGGTAGGTTACTTCGCGATCACTCAGGCGGTCAGCGCCGAGCCAGCCGCGGCGCTAGCCTTCGCGCACAGCAGCCCCAGCAGCGCTACGGTGGCGCTTTTGTTCGGCATGGGATAACCGCGCGACAAGTCCGGGTCGCTGTGAATGGCCGGGCGCAGGTTGGGCAGTCCCACGCAACTGGGGCAGCCGTCCTCGCACGTGCACTCGCGGACCATTTCGTGGCAGATCCGCAGCACCTCGTCGATTTGCTGAAAGCCTTTCTCGCAGTAGCCCAGGCCGCCGGGGTAGCGGTCGTAAAGGATCATCGTGGTGCGGCCCAGGTTTTTGCTGTCGACCACGCCCCCCAGGTCGCGGCTATCGCACATGGCCACCATCGGCAGCGCCACCACGGCCAGGTTGCGCAGCCCCATCACGCCTTCGCTGGTCCGGTAGCCGGCGGCTTTCATTTGCTTGCGCAGCTCGTCGCCGGGCGAGAGCCACACGGCGGTCGTCGGCAGCGACTGGGCCGGAATATCGACCGGGCCCAGACCGATGTTTTCGCGGGTGCCGAACTTGATCTTCTTGAAGGCCACGGTTTGCCAGCTCACGTCCACGTCGCCATAAGCCAGCAGGGCCCCGGGCACGGCCGGCCGCTCGGTGCGCTGGTCTTTGATGACCACGCTGCTCTCCAGCACGGCCTGCGTGTAGTAGTCCATCTCGCGGCGCTCGACGTAGGCCACCTTGCCTTGCAGGTCGAGTTCGCGGACGAAGTAAGTCTCGCTGTTGTGCAGGTAGACCGCTTCGGGATAAACCAGCTCGGGCGCACTGATCGCGTCGACGTTGGCGATCACCTCGTGGTCGGGCTGGTGCGATTTGCCGGGCCGGCTCTTGTCGCGCTTGAGCACGATGCTGAACGTGTTGTCGCTCATGTGCCGCAGGCTCATTCGCGCCGCCGGATTCTGCCCGCCCGAGAAGAAAAACTGGCCGTCGACCTCGGTCAGTTGCCCCGAATCGCGCAGCACGCCCGAGACGGGCACCGCCAGCGGGCCAAAGCGCTCGACGTCGGCGTCGGCCAGCGGCAGCTCGAAGGCCGCCGCCTGCAAGTGGTTGGCCAGCACGTAAGGATTCTCGGGATCGACCACCGCGTGCTCGGGCGATTGGGCGAAGAAGTAATCGGGATGCCGCGACAGGTATTGATCGACCGGGTCGTTGCCGGGCAGCAGCACGGCCAGGCTTTCGTCGTGGCGGCGGCCGCTACGGCCGGCCTGTTGCCAGGT
>CAZPED010000008.1:0-18347 GCA_964585335.1 uncultured Planctomycetaceae bacterium
TGCCCGTCGCACAACAGCGCATAGGCCAGTTGCGCGCGTGTGCTGGCGGTATTGCCGCTGGCTTCCAGGCGCGGGACCGCCGCGGGGGCGACGGCGCTCGGCGTGTGCTGATCGGTTTGGCGGAACATGCGTGAGCCCGGGGGCGAGGGTACGACTCTTACCAGTCGAGCGAACGAGCCATGCGGATGGCCACTTCGCGGCGCGGATCGGAAAACTGCTTGCGTCCGTGGAGCACGCGGGTATTGTCGACGAACATGAAGTCGCCCTGGGCCATGGGCACCAGTTTCGTCAGCCGCGTGGTGACTTCGCGAATTTCGGCAATCAACTCGGGCGAGAGCGGCGAACCGTCCTCGAACCGCACCAGGCTGGCGTCGCGACCGGTCTCTTCCTGCTTGACGACCGGCAGAATGCTGTTGCGAAATACCGGCTGATCGAGCCAGCGGGCATGCGGCACCGCGCTGACGGCGAACTCGGTGTACAGCGTATTGGTTGCCTCGTCGTGCTTGAGGTCCAGGTCATTCTTCGCGCAGAAGGCGCGAATCTCGGCCAGATCGGTCGTGCCAAAGCGGCCCTGCCACTCGGCGTGCGGGTACTTGCGAATGTACTTGATGCGCTTGGCCTGCAAGGCCTCGCGGGCGGCGGGCGACAGCTGCTTGTACACGGCCGCCCCGTCGCACAGCATGGTTTCGCCGTGCGACTCGGCCGGTTGCACGCAGTAGAAATACAGAGCCGGCGGGCTGATCTTGATGTACGACATATCGCAGTGCAGCGGTAGCTCGAACGTCAGCTGCTGCTTCTGACCCAGGTAGAAGTTGACCGAGTAGACCGACTTGTCGCCGCCCGGATTGAGCACCTGCCGCTCGTGCGCGCCACCCTGATAGGTTTGCCAGTCGTGGCAGTACTGGTTCGTGAACGTTTCGAACTGCTCCATCGTGAAGTTGAAGCCTTGAAAGTAAACGGCTCCCGACGTCTTGCAGGCCTCGATGATCTCGTCGCGCGAGATATCGAACGGGTTCTGGCCGCTGGCGGCCTGGTAGACCAGGCCAAATTCGTCGGTGAGCGGCTGCGCGACCGATGGGCTGCTGCTGGCGGTGTTCATGACGATCCTTTCAACGGGGTAGAATTGTGCTCAAGGTTTTGCCGGCGCGACGCCGGGGGCCGCGGAGAGCGAGAACTGCCGGAAGAACTCCCACATTACGTTGTCCGCGTCGAAATTGGCGATCAGCTTTCCGGTGCCCAGGCGGGGCGTCACGTCGACTCCGCCGGGCCAGGTGTGCCCCCCCTCGGTCAAGGCGTACAGCACGACAGGCGCGCCGGCAACTCCCTCGGGCGGAGCGAAACGCTCCATCGTGTAGTCGGCCGTGCGCTCGACTTGCGCGGGCTGCGGATTGCAGTGATTCACTTCGCACCACCAGCGGATCACGGCGCGAACGCTCTTGTGTTCCACCGGCGAAATGGCGTTGGGCCCCACGCCGCCGTTGAAGGGCGCGTTAGGATCCTTCAAGCCGTGAATTTGCATGATCGGCACGGGACGCGTTGGACGCGGACCGTCGACCCCCATGGTGCTGGCCACGCCACAAATGGCCGTAATGCGGTCGGGCAACTCGCACGCCAGGCGGTAACACATCATCGCGCCGTTGCTCATGCCCGTGGCATACACGCGCTTCGTGTCGACGGCGTACTTCGTCGGCAGGTCGTCGAGCAGCCGGGCAATGAAGCCCACGTCGTCGATTTTCCACTTCACCGCGTAGCTGCAACAGATGCCAGCATTCCAGGTGTAGAAACGGCCCAGGCCCGAGGTGCCTTCGGGATAGACCACGATGAAGCCGTGGCGGTCGGCCGTGGCGTCCATTTTCGACTGTCGGCGCTGCACCGTGGCATTGCCGCCGCCGCCGTGCAAGTTGAGCACGACGGGCAGCGGGGACTTGCCGTCGTAGTTGGGAGGTAAGTGAACCTCGTAAGTGCGCGTGCGAAAGCCCATCCGCAACGAGTGATTGAAGTCGCGCGTTTCGGCGGCCTTGGCCGCGCGGCCGCTAATGGCCAGCGAGACTACGGCGAGCGACGAAACGCCGACGGCGGCCAGCATCCCCGTGATTGCCAACATGCCCCGCCCCTTATTGGCCATTGCTCTCGCTCCTGGCGGGATTTGCCGCGCGGCGGCCCACCCGTGAACGAAATGGTGCGATCACCAGGTTCTCGCAAATCGTGTCGGGCGGCAGCGCCAGGCAAAAGCCGATTAGCTCGGCCACGCGCGCCGCCGGCAGCGATTGCGGCGGCGCCGAGGGCAACGTGCCGTTCTGCTGCCATAGCGGCGTGTCGACGGCATCGGGCAGCAGCACCTGCACCCGCACGCCAAACGGCCGGACTTCCTCGGCAATCGATTCCGACAGCGCAATCATGCCGGCTTTCGAGGCGCTGTACACCGAGTCGAGCGGCCGGCCCTTGCGCCCGCTCGTGCTCGAAATGTTGACGATCTGGCCGCTGCGCTGGGCGATCATCGGCCGCAGCGCGGCGCGATTCATCAGAAACGTGCCCTTGAGGTTCGTGTCGACGACCGTGTCGTATTCCTCGTCGTCGAGCTCGTGCAGCGGCTTGGGGCGGCTGCCCGGCGGACGCAGAATTCCGGCGCAGTGCACCAGCGCATCGACGCGGCCAAAGCAGTCGATGGCCTTCGACACCACGTCGTCGCAGGCCCGGGCATCGCGCACGTCGCAGGTGGTTCCGGCGATGCTCAGGCCGGACGCCTCGGCCAGCACGGCTTCAACCGCCTCGCCGCGCAAATCGGCTACGGTGACGCGGGCGCCCTGTTGCGCCAGCAGCAGCGACGTAGCGCGGCCAATGCCGCTGGCGCCGCCTGTTACGATCACGCTCATTTCCAGTAGGCGATTCATCCGAGGGCGGCCTCCGCGATGGGTTCTACTGCCGCGGCGAAGGGTGCGACCAACGGGTCGTGCCAGCGCACTTCGGCCGGCGCCGCCGCCAAACCCGCGATCACCTCGGCCAGTCCGGCCGCCAGCATCGAGCCCCGAGCGGCCAGCTGCGTGCCAGCAATCAGGGCGGTGTCGACGGCGTCGGGCAAGAGCGACCAGGCGCGAATGCCCAGCGGTTGTAGTTCCTCGGCCAAGGCCTGAAACAGCGACAGCGCGGCCATCTTCGATGCGCAGTATGCGGCGCCAAACGGCTGCCCGCGCCGCGCGCCACGCGCCGACGAAATGTTGATGATCTGTCCCTGCTTGCGCGGAATCATGGCCTGGGCCGCGGCCCGCGCTACCAGGAAGCTGCCGCGCAAGTTCGTATCGACCACTTCATTCCAGTGAGCTTCTTCCAACCGGGCGGTCGTGGTGGGGACGGCCCGGGCACTGCTGCTGCGGCCGATGCCTGCGCAGTTGATGACAATATCGACCCGGCCATATTGCTCCAGCACGCTGGCAAACAGCGCGGCGACGCTGGCCGCGTCGCGCACATCGCAAGGTGCATGGCCACGGGCACCGGGTACGTGCTCGAGGGCTTTGGCCACGCTTTCGACCGAGCGGCCCGCGATGACCACCTGGCAAGCGCGCCGCTGCAACTCGGCGGCTAGCGGCAGGCCAATGCCCCCGGCACCGCCGATCACCACGGCCACTTTGTCGGCCAAGGGCGCCGGGGCGGCGTCGGGCTGCAGCGGTTGATCGAGCGTTGAAGTCATGCGCGGCGAGCCCAGATTTCGAGATAGTTGCGCGGCACGGTCGACACGCCGGCGGCCCGCATGGCCGGCACCGCGGCCACCTGCAGGGCTTCAGAAGCCGCTTCGACCGGAAAGCCGCTGAGCAGCACTTGCGCCATGCCGCCGTAGGCGCCGACAGAGGTGAAGGAGCGTTCGCTCAGTTCGACCACCCGTACGTTGCACTCGACCGTTTGCATTCCAGCGGCCGACAACATTTGCGACCACTCGTCGGCGGTGAACCAGGGGTTGGTAAACGCGCGGCGCGTGGTGCCGCGCTGACGCTTGATGGGCGGCAGTCCCGCGGCGACCTGCTGGGCGCTCTTTTGCGCGATGTGAGTCGTGGCCCGCTGCAGCCAGTCCATGTACAGCCGTTCGGTGCCATCGGGCATTGAGCCCGAGTAGAACGCGGTGTTGAAGCCAAACACCCCGCCGGGCCGGAGCAGCCGGCCGACCGAGCGCAGCAGCGCGGGCTTGTCGTCGATCAGGTGAATCGCGTTGCAAATCGTGACGCAATCGAACGATTGATCGGGGAACGGCAGATTTCCAGCGTCCCCTTCGCCAAAGACCAGCACGGGCTTGCCGCCGGCGTAGTCCTCGGTCAGCTCGAAGCCGTGCCGCACTTCGTAGCCCAGCTTGCGGAAACGCTCGGTGCTGAGCTGCACCTGCACCGGATCGTAGTCGACGCCGTTCAGGTGCGCCGCGGGAGCATGGCTCAGCAGCAGTTCGCTGATCGTGCCGGTGCCGCAGGCCAGGTCGAGAAAACGGCTCACGCCCGTGAGCGATTGCTGCTCGATGAACGCCTGGTTGGCCTCGATGTATTCGGGCTCGTGGCTGAACGGCTCGTAAGTCGTGTTGACCGGAACGACATCTACCATGGGATCAGGCGTCCTTTGATTTGCGCAAACGAACGATGGCATAACCGCGAACCCCCGCGTTGCCGCCGGGCAGGGCGGCCAGAATCGCCGCGTGCGTCTCCGAATCGATTTGCTGAAGTAACAGTTTAACTAACCAGAAATTCCGGGTGTGCTCGAAAAACGGGGTCCAAGTGCTGGAAGTCACGTCACGAACCGTTTCGACCTGCAAATTCGTTTTTTCGATCTCGGCCTGCCAGCGACAACCGGCTTGATCGGCCGCTGCCCAATCGTGGCCGCAAATCATTGCGCAGCCACCGGGTTTGAGCGCCGCGGCAAGCCGCGTCAAAAATGCAGGGGTTTGCTGCGCGGCCGGCTCGATCGCCAGTACCAGGTCGTAGCCACCTGGGGGGGCCGCGGGCCAGGCCTCGATGGTTTCGCCCCGCACAGCCGCGGCGGGCAGCCGCTCGGCCGCCCGTGCCGCGAGGTTGGAGCCACCGTCGGCCACGACCAGCGCCGTTGAGCCTTCGTCGACTTCTTCCGCGGGCACCAGTGCGCACAACTCGTCGACCAGGCCCGTAACGGCGTCGGCCGGTCGCAACGAACGGTGACGCCAGTAGCCGACATTGCGCGGGCCGTAGTCGAAATACTCGTCGAGCTCTTGCTCGACCGTTTCGCTGAGTCCGACAAGATCCTCAGGCGTGGACGACAGTCGCAGGAAGGGGTTTCGCAGCAGTTCGGCGTCGACCAGCTCGCGCTCCAGCAGGCGATAGTTACCCTCGAGCGCATCGGACTGGCTGATCAATTGTTTCGGGGCGGGGCTCGCGAAGCGACTGGAGCCAGCCTCGACCGCAGCGCCATTGCTGGCCGTCGATGCGGTCGATCCGTTGGCGCCGGCCAGGTGCAATCGCTGCGCGCCCCGCACGGCGAGCGGTTCGTTGGCTAGCGTGTCTTCTTTCGACTGGCCCAGCCACATCTCCAAGCCGCCGCGCGGATTGTCCTGGTAGCGCCAGCCATCGCCATCGCGAACGGCCACTCGGGGGCCAAACGGATTGGCCGTGCCGGCGAACAAGCCGTGCGGCGTCGAAATCAATGCCCGAACGCCCAGGTTATAGCGGTTGCCAAAGCCGTTGCGCGTGACGGGCAGCCAATTGTCGCCATCGGTGGTGCGCCACAGCTCGCAGCCGCCCAGACGATCCATGAAGCGTTCCATGGAGTCGGCATCGAGCAGCCGTTGCACGTGCTGGGGCCAGGTGTCCTTGGCGGAAAACGGCACGAACGACGAAATGTCGCAAGTGCCGGCATACAGCACGTCGTCGTGCACGCACATGCGCCAGATATAGCCGGCCATGGGATTATTGAAGCCGGCTCGCAGCCCGCTGGTGGGCGTCTTCAAGCCGTGACGCGTCAGTCGTGGGTCGCCAACCACCAGGTCCCACGTGCCATTGGAACGTACGCGCAGCACTTCGCCGGCCGCCGGGCCAATTTGATAAACGCGGTCGTAACCGCCGTTTTGAATGCAGGTGCCGATGTACAAGTCGCCGCGGTACGACGCCATCGACAGCACGGCCTGGTTGTAGCCACCGCGGTCGGCGCCGCGGTCGAGCACGAGCTCCCAATGGTGTGGCGCCGGCCCTTCGCCCAAGGTCCGCCACAATTGAAATCCGTGCCGCACGTTCAGTGTGCCCACGTACAGGTAATCGCCGCAGACCGTCATATCGATGATGCTGGCATTCGTCAGGTCGCCAAACAGCGGCGGCGAGCTCAGCTCCCACTCGCCGCTTACCGGGTCGGCGCTGCACAGCACCGCGCTTTCCGTCGAGGTGTTGGCGTGCGTGATGTGCACTTCCTTGCCGTCCTCGACTCGCAAGGCCTCGGGCCGGCCCTTGCTGGCCGAGGGGGCGACGAACAACCGGCCTTTGAACACGCACATGGCGCGGAACGAACCGTAGACGTCGTTCGAACCCCGCACGCGCGGCGCGGGCAGCGTCTGGAACGTTTCGCCGTCGGTCGAGCGCAGCGTGACGCTTTCCAGCACGTTGCGGCCCACCGCCGGAATTGTGTAGATCGCCGGCCCCGGGTCGCTCGCGCCTTGGAACACCGCCATGGCCCGAAAGCCGAATGCTTGCGGAGCCAGGCGGCCTTGGTAGCCTTCGATGAGCGGTGCGTGATAAACGCGTTTCCACTCGTCACGCTCGACGTTGTAGCGCCAGATCTGTCCGCGCAGATCGAGGTCGGTATAGTCGTTCGGCAGGGGCACCGGCGGCACGGCGAAGGGAATCTTGAACGGCGACCGCATGATCAACAGCGGCAGGATGTCGCGGTTCGATCCCACGTACAAATGATTGTTGTACCAGGCCGCCGAGTAGGCGTACGAGTTGCTCCCGTCGCCAAAGCCATTTTCGGCCACGCGGCGAAAATCGGCGGCGCCGAGCGCGCGCGGGCCCACGCTGCGCGCCTGCGTCGCGGCTTGCGAGTGACCGTTGGTGAGCACCGCCGAGAGATTCATACGAAGATCGTTTCAGCTATTGCTGCCGTGTTATCGCCCGCGACGGGCCGGTTACTTCTGGGCCGAGACCAACAGGTACGATTCCAGGTCGTTCACATGCCCGTAGTTGGTGCTGAGGTGGTTTTTCAATGCTTGTTCGTCGATCTCGCGGCGCAAAAATCGCTCGTGCAGGAAGTTGACCGTGTAGCGGAAAAACGGATACCAGCAACGCTCGGTGACGTCGTCGATGCGCACGTTGCGAAAGCCAACCGACGTGAGCAACGCGGCGTATTCCTCGGGGCCCGACAGGTAGTTCGCCTCGGTGCGATAGGGGCGCGCCCGCTCGGCTTCTCGGGTCATCAGAATGTCGGACAGGGCCAGCGTGCCGCCGGGCTTGAGCACCCGGAGCGCTTCGGCCAGGAATTCGGCCCGCGTGTCGAAATGGAACGCGGCTTCGACGCACATCAGGTTTTCGAACGAGGCGTCGTCGAACTCCAGCCGCGTGGCGTCCATGCAGCGAAACTCGGCGCCGGGCACCAGTTGGCGGCCGGCTTCGAGCTGACGCTCGGAAATGTTGATCGCGACGATTTGTTCCGGCGCGTAGTAGTCGAGCAGCTGGCGTGTCGTCTCGCCCTTGCCGCAGGCGACGTCCAGTATGCGGCCCGACTTGTCGCTCATGCGGTCGAGCAACTGGCGGACCAGGTTCTTGCCGGCCTGGTGAGGTCCCTTGGTTTCGGCATCCCAATAGCCGTAGTTGGCAAACCCGCCTTGCTCGTAGAAGTCGAGGTAAAGCGGTTTGAACATCAGTTCGTCGTACCAGGCGTTGGGCGCGGGCACGGCGGTCTCTGCTTTTACCATCACAAGGTTCCTTGCTTGATGTGTGCTCAGGTGGCCGCTTCGCAGGCCAGGTTCAGTGGGGCAAATCGCTCGAGCGCTGCCAGCGTGGGGCCAGGCTGCACGAGCGGAAAGTTGTGACCTCCGCCCCGAATCAGTTCCACCTTCGCGTTGGGCAGCCGGTCGGCCAAGACCCGGCAAGTGGGCAGAAACGGCGAGCCGTCGCCATAGACCAGCAGCGTCGGCTGGGCGATCTGGGGCAGCACGTCGGCCGTGAGCCCCACGCAGCGGTCGTATTCCGCCAGCGCGCTGGTTTCCGTCATTAGCCGCCGATACTTGGCGCCAGCCCGCTTGTTGTTCAAACGGGGCACGAAAAAGCCGTCGCCCTCGAGACCGTCGGCCACTTTCGAGAAGTCTACGGCCTCGAGCCGCAAGGGCAGGCGACAATCGATTTCCCAGTTGCCGTCGACTTGCATGCCGGCGGCTGCGAGCCGTGCCGACCAGCGCTCGAAGTGCGCCCAGTCGCGCAACCGCACGTCGGCCTGCAGCGAGCGCAGCCGGCCATCGAGAATCGTCAGGCTGGCCACGCGCTCTGGATGCCGCCGCGCCAGTTGCAGCGCGATGCCCGAGCCAAAGCTGTGGGCGATCAGGTCGGCCGCAGCGATTTCGTGACCGTCGAGCACGGCCAGGGCGTCGGCAGCCAGGTCGTCCAGCGTGTAGCCGGACTGTGGCATGTCGCTGGCCCCGTGGCCGCGCTGGTCAAAAGCCACGGTCAGCCGGTCGGCCGACAAGCGGCGCATGAGCAGGGGGTGCCAGAACGCGATGTTCGTGTTCAGGCCGTGCACGAGCAGCACCGCGCGCTGGGCGCCGCTCGAACCGACGGCCCGGCACGAAAGTTTCACGCCGTGGCGATTGATCGAGGCGATGGGCATTACTCGATGTACCCCAAGCTACGCAGCCGGCGCGTGAGCACGAGCTCTTCGTCTTCGTCCATCGCTTCGGCCGGTTGGGCCACGGCCACCGGTTCGGCCGCCACTTCGTTCCAACTGACCTGGGGCGGATTGGCTGCCAGGTATTCCTCTTCGTACAGCGCGGCTGGGAACTTGCCTTCGTACTCGGCCGGAATCTCCACGCCCACGCTGTGCGCCAGCAACGAAGCCACGTCGAGAATGTTGCACTGCTCGACCGTCTTCCCACGCTTCAGCCCCGGGCCGACGCCCCACAGCACGCCGAGAGGATGGTGCGTGCCGACCGGCGCTTTCCGCTCGGCCACGGGGGCCGTGGCGTTCAGCACGGAGATAAACCCGTGATCGCGCAAGGTCAGAGTCAGGTCGGGGGCGCGGTGCATCCAGGGGCCCGTGAACCACTCGTCGCGCTTCTTGATCTCGGTGATCACCTGCCCGCCGTCGGCTCCCTTGAGTGCGTAGAGCTTGGTAATCAGATCCTCGCGGAACGACTCGTATTCCTCGGCGGGCACATTCAGGATGTACACGCCGTTGCAGCTGGGGGTCAGCGCGGCGGCCCGCGTGTGGGCCCAGTCGTACAGGCCCATGTGCTTGGTCAGGCGTTCGACGACGATCGACTCTTGTTCGTCGACGGCCACCTCGCCGTTCCAGCGCAGCAGCCCCAGGTCGCGGAGATATTTGTTGATGTAGACGATCTCGTCGCTGGCCGTAAAGCCGTGGTCCGAGGCGATGAACAGCCGGCCCTCGTCGCCCAGCAATTGCCGCGTGCGGCCGAGGAAATCGTCGATCTGGCGGAAGTATTGGTGGCACAGGTCGATTACTTCCTGTTCCCAGGCCGTGGGCTCGGCCGGCACATAGCGCGGATCGAGGAAGCGGTAAGCCAGGTGCTGGATCTTGTCGACGCCGTCGAAAACGATGGCCGTCAGATCGCTCGGCTCGTGCTCCATCAGGTACTCCATCGTGGCGAACCAGGCCCGCTCGCGCTCGATGTGCAGCTTGATCCATTCGGCCCAGCGTTCGGGCGGCATTTCGGCGAGCCCTTCCTTCTCGATGTCCAGATCGAGACCGAGCACGCTGACGTCGAAGTGCGGCACCTGCTCCAGGCGGCTGAACAAATCGGGCGGAAAGCTCGAACGCTTCAGGTATCGGCCGGGCACGAAGCCTGGCATGGTATGGCCGTTGACCGGTTCGGCTGGCGCCAGGCCATAGTAGTTGAGCGCCGTGATCCGCTTGCCCTGGTCGGACAGGTACTTCCAGATGGTCGGAACGTGGCGGTCGCGGCCGGTGTTGAAGCGCAGCATCGTGCCGCTGTCAGTCTGCTCGACGCGGACGAAGTCGTGAATGCCGTGATGGCCCATGCTGCGCCCCGTTGCCAGCGTGGTCCAGGCCTGCGGCGTGATGGGCAGCGGCGTCGATTCGAGCATGCAGCGCACGCCCTCTGCGCGGCACTGTTGCAAATTGGGCATCAGGCCCTGTTCCATCAAAGGGTCGAGGACGCTGTACGTTGCGCCGTCCAATCCGAAAAGCACCGTTCGCATGTGGTCACCTGAGTGCACGTGTCAAGATTCTGTAAGGTTTCGTCGCCGATGGCTGGTTCTGGCCTGGCTGCGCTAAGCGCTCATTTGCTGTTGCAGGAACTGCGCGATCTGCCGCACCGACAGATCGGTCACGTACGAGCCGTCGACCATCAGCAGCTGCTCGAAAGGCAAGTCGCGGCGGCCGTAGCGTTCTTCGATGGCCGTAACCATGTAGACCACGTCCAACGATTCGAAACCCAAGTCTGCCACGATGGCCGTCTCGGCGTCGAGCGCGCCGCCGCCCAAATCGTCCCAGTCGGCGGTCAGTTCCTTGAGAATCTCGATCACGTCCTTTTCGTACTGCTCACCAGCTGTCGCAGGGGACATTGCGTAAAACTCCAAAGCGTAGGGGGGTGATGACTAAATCTTGGGGATCAAACACAAAACAATGATTTGCTGTTCGTGCTGCCGCCAGTAGGCCCGCAGCGGCACCGAAGAACTCGACGTCCGATCGGGGAAGGCCGCGGCCATGGCGCCGTGCAACGACAGGCTCAGGCATTGTGTCGCGAAGTCGACGGCGTCGATGCGCACGCAACGGGGACCGCCCAGCACGCCGCTGCCCAGCGCCTTGCCCACGGCCTCTTTCGCGCTCCAGCCCGCGCGGAGACCCATGGGGAAATCGAGCAACTGGCGTTCGCGCTCGTCAAATGCGTCGGCCACGACCTCGGCCGGCAATGGATCGACCGGCTCGCAGTCGATGCCCACGCCCTGGAAGTCGTCGGCCACGGCGCACACGGCCACGGCCTGAAAGGTCTTGTGCGCGTAGCTGACCAGCGCCGCTTCGCGCCCGTCGACGATCACTCGTGGGCGATCGTTCTGGTCTTTGCGTATCTCGGTGTCGGCCAGGCAGCCGCCATGGTCCAACCGCGCCCGCACAGCTTCCTTGGCCGCCAGACGTCCCAACAGCCAATCGGCGAGGGCCACGGGGGGCAATTTCAGTCGATTGAACTCGCCGCGCTCCTCGGGCCCAAGGATCTGATAGGCCAGCACTCGGGCCCAGACGTCGCGCGCCCAAAGCCGTTGGCCGGCGGCCGTGGCCTGACAGACCGAGACGCGTTCGATCTGCGGCACCCCCGCGAACAAGTGGCCAAGCGCGTAGGCCCGGAAGGCCGTATGCGGATTCAAAGCGTAGCGGTAAAGCGGCAGCGGGAACTCGATGGTCTCTTCGACCTTGTTCCAGTAGCGGAGCACGACCTGGCCATCGGCGGAGCTGAACTCCGTGTCGGAGCGGAGCTTGCCGGTGGGCAGTTCGAAGCATGAGACCGCCGTGTACGGTGCGCCATCGAATACGGCCCGGCCGAACTCGAGCCGTTCGATAACGTTGGGGAACGCCATCGTGCAGCAGGCGCCGGCCGAGTCCAGGTCGCCATTGACGAGGCCCGGGATTTGCGAGGCCGTGTCAATGAGCGCCACGGGAAGCACCAGCTCGGTCTCGGGATCACCCAGTAGCCGCTGCGCCGGCTCGCGCACGGGGCCAGCGACGCAGCTGCGGGTCCAGGTGGTGATCTCTTCGATGCCCTGGAACGCCGGTCCATGGTAGAGAATGCGCTGATAGAGCGCCTCGCGCGGCCAAGGCGGCGGGCTCTTGGCCGGTTGGCTCAACCGCGGCGGGCCCAGGGTGTTGGGCAAATTGCCCAGCTCGATTTGCGCGGCGAGAATCTCGTGTTCGGCGTCGCCGTCGGCTTCCACCATGCGTGCCGCCACGCGCTGGTCGTCCTGGCACGTGGCAATGACCCTCACGCGCCGCGATTGGCCGGGGAACGTCAACCACCGCGACATGCGAATGTCCGACAGTGCCACGACCGACTGCTCCGGGCAGAGCGTCGCGGCGGCTTCGGCCAGCAGCTCCATGCTCATGGCCAGCGGCATCACCGGCAGCGGCAGCAGCTCCCGATGGACGTCGGAAACGTGGCGTCCGAAGAACGTGTGGTCGCGCAAGAACGGATGCTTCGCGGGGCTGAGCTCGCACTCGAACACCACGCGCTGGCCTGGCCGCAATTCGAGCAACGCTTCGACAAAGGGCCAGTTGCGCGGAGCGGTTTCGCGTGGCGCCGCTTCGCTCGGCTCGGACAAATCGACTTCGGCGAGCGATGAACTCGGCTGGGTCCTGGTAAAAGCAGGGGATGCGACGACCGGGCTGCTGGCCGCGGGCGATGGACCAACGCTGCGCTGAAAGAGCATCGACGAGTCCTCGGGCGGATTCTGACGGCGGGGTGCCGCGATGGCCTGCGGGGAACTGGCTGGCGCCCCCCACAATGCTCCGACCGTTGCCTGGGCTCGCAAAAAATGTTGCATCGTGCGCTGAAACTCGGCGTGTACCTGGCCAATAGCCGTTGCCGGGCCGGGCGACGCAGCTCGCGCGCCCCTGGCCGGAGACGGGGCGCGATATGGCGGCGACGTCGGCGCCGGACCGGCTCCCCGCCGGGCGGTCGCCAAGTCAGCGCTCTGGCCGTTCTTGTTCGCCCCGTTTTGCGGTTCCGCGTGGCCATTGCCATGGGCGTGGTGCGAAGGCGCCGCTGCCGGGGGCACTGCCGCGGTGGCTCGCCAGGCCTCGACGACCGTGGCATCCATTTCGAGCATCGGCAGTTCGAGCTTCAGCACGGGCTCAGGCGGCGCGGCCTTGGCCGGAGGGCCGTCGAAATCGAGCGTTTGCGGCTCTCGCCGACTGTAGAGCCCGCTCAAGTCGAGCGACACGCCATGGGCCGCCAAGGTTCCCAGTGCCCGACATAGTTGTTCGAGCCCTGGCTTGTTCGGCACGTCGAGCGGTATGGCCGCGTGGGGCCGGTCGCCCAGCGTGTCGGCGATGAACGTCGACAAATTGCCCCGCGGCCCGCACTCGATGAACACACGCACGCCCGACTCGTACATCCCCTCGATCGTTTCGCGGAACCGCACCGGGCTGCGCCATTGCCGCACGGCCAGTTCACGCACCGCGCCGGCATCGGCCGGCATGGGGGCCGCCGTGGCGCACGACCAGAGCTGCACTTCGGGCGCCCGCAGTTCGAGCGAATCGAAGTACCGCTCGACGATCGGGCAGGCCGGCGCGAACGCGTCGGTATGATAGGGGCGATCCCAGGCCAGCGGCTGGCACAGCCCACCCTTGCCTTGCAAGCGCGTCAGCAGCGTGGCCATGGTCGACTTGCTGCCGACCAGAATTCGCTGGTGCGGGCAGTTATCCATGGCCAGCGTCACCTGGTCGCCAAACTCGGCCAGCACGTCACGCAGCGACGCCTCGGGCACGCCCCCCACCGAGACCAAAGTGCATTGCGGCAGCACGTTGGCCGTTTTCAATTCAACGGCCGATTCGATGCCGGCCAGAATCGCGTGGACCATCGCCTCGTCGTCCTGGTGGCGATAGGCTCCGGCCGCCAGCAGCGCGGCATATTCGCCGCTGCTGTGGCCAAGCACCGCGTCGGCCCCGACGCCGAACTGTCCCAGTAGCCGCCACAGGCCCCGCGCCGCCGCGGTGACGGCCGCCACGGCGGTGTCCATTTCGTACAGCTCGGGCTCAACCTGCTTGGCACTGGCCGGCTGCGGGAACACCACCCGGGCCAGCGACGCGCCGCGCGACTCGAACGCCCGGCTCGTCAAATCGAACTCGCGCCGCACGGCCGGAAAGTGCCGGCAAAGCTGGTCGAGCATGTTCGGATACTGAGATCCCTCGCCAGGAAATACCAGCGCCAAACGCCCTTCGCGCGCCAGCGGCTGGTCGTACCAGAAGACGCCGCCGCGGTCTTGAATGCGTTTGCGGGCAGGGTCAGCCAACAGCGGAGCCGCGCGGTCGAGCTTCTTGCACAAGTCATCCAGGCTGTTGGCGACGATGGCCAGCCGGCATTCGCCGGGCGCAAGGCTGCAACTGGCTGCCACGTCGAGCAGCGTGCACCCCGTGCTTTGTTTGATCCAGGCCGATAGTTTTTCCACCCTGGCGGTCAGCGCCTCACGATTCTTGGCCGAGACGACCACGAGCTCGCAAGGCCAATCGCGCTCCAAGTCGCGCTCGTCGGTAGCTGGGCCGGTGTATTCCTCGAGAATGGCGTGGGCATTGATGCCGCCAAAGCCAAAGGCGTTGACGCCCGCGCGGCGCGGCACCTGCGCGTTTCCGTGGACCCAGGGCCGCGGTTCGGTGCACAGGTAGAAGCGGGTCTGGTCCAGTGCCAGGTTCGGGTTCGGCGTGTCGGCGTGCAGCGTGGGAGGTAACACGCGGTGATGCAGGGCCAGGGCCGTCTTGATGAGCGACACGGCCCCCGAGGCTGGCACCAGGTGTCCGACCATCGACTTGACGCTGCCCATGGCCACGTCGGCATGTTGTCCGCGGCGCGGCCCAAAGCAGGTTTGCAGTGAATGCACTTCCACGGCGTCGCCCAGGGGAATGCCCGTGCCGTGGGCTTCGACCAGTCCGATCGTATCGGGCGAAATGCTGGCGTCGTGGTAAGCCCGCATGATCGAGAGTTGCTGGCCCTCGGTGCGCGGCGCGAGCAGTCCCGCGCCTTTGCCGTCGGACGAAACGCCCACTGACTTGAGCAGCGCGTAAATGCGATTGCCGTCGCGTTCGGCGTCGCCGCGGCGCTTGAGCACCAGAATGCCGCAGCCTTGGCCGAGCACGGTGCCTTCGGCCTCGGCCGAGAAGGGAGCGATTTTGCCCTCGCGGCTCAGGGCATTAAGGTGGCAGAACATGATGTGAATGGGCGCGGGAGTCGACACCTGCGCCCCGCCCACCAACATGGCGTCGCTGCGCCCCGCATGCAGTTCGCGAATGCCGTGCTCCACGGCCAGCAGCGTCGAGGAGCAGGCGGCGTCGACCGTGTAGGCCGGTCCTTGCAGGTCGAGCCGGTTGGCCACGCGGCCCACCAGCGCGCTGTGCACCAGGCCTGGAAACGTATCGGGGTTCGACGGCGGCAGGTGCTTCTTGAGCTCGCGGCGGATCGTATCGAGGTCGGCCTGGCTGCGCTGCGGTTCCAACTCGGCCAGTACCTTGATGAGTTGATCGACCGCCACGGTGCGCTGAAAGACCGAGACCCAGCCACGGTTGACGAACAGGCCGCGTCCCAGGATGACGCCCGTTTTCTCCCGATTGATCGGCACCTGCGGAAAGCCCGCGTCGGCCAGGGCCTGGTAGGCGCACTTGAGCACGATGAAATGGTCGGGCTCGGCGCCGTCGACGGCCGCGGGGGGCACGCCGTACTTCGGCGGATGAAAGCGGCACAAGTCGCCCAGAAAGCCGCCCCGGCGCGTGTAGCTGCGGTCGACCGCCGGCCCGGCCGGATCGTAAAACAGCTCAGGCTGCCAATCGGCAGGCGCGTCGCCGATGGCATCGAACTTGCCAACGACGTTTTGCCAAAACCGCGCCGGACTGTCGGCGCCTGGAAACAGGCACGACATGCCCACGATCGCGATATCTTCGGCACGCTCCTGTTGCTCAGGTCGCGAGCTAATCATCATACGGTCACTGCTGGCGGCTTGTGGCGATGCGATTCAATTGTGGGCTTCCTGCGCCTTCCAGGCCTTCCATGTGAGCGATTACCCGGCCGTTGCGCAAAATCCAGACGTCGGCATTGTAGACTTGCCGATCGGTGCTGGGCCTGACGCGCAACTTCATCTCCACCTCTCCGCTGCCCACCGGTTCGTATACTCGGTACCGGGCGATCCGGCTGGGAAGTACCGCCACGTCGTAAATGGCGCGCGACCAGATCATGGCCAGCTGCGGCGCGGCGTCGACCACGATCGGATCGATGACCCAAGGCGCGGCCGCGCCTTGCGAGTCGAGACCGTCGACCGCGCAAACCACGGCGTCGATGCCGCGCTCGTCGGCGCCGTCGAACCCTTGAATGATCTGGTAGGTTGGCCCGTGAAACAGCCAACGGTCGTAGGCCTCGCTGGCCGAAGCCGCCAGCGGCGCTTCGATCGCCTCACCCTGCCAACGCTCGGGCGCAACGGGTCGCTGCGCGCACAAGTGGACGTGGGCATCGTACAAGGTGCGCTGCGGCTGATCGCTGGCGCTAATGGTCACTCGCCACTGGCCACCGCCGGCGTCGCGCTCCAGCGGCTCGGCTTTGACCAGTATGGTCCGCTGCGTCCCATCAACCGTGATGCCCCCCAGCATCCGCACGTTTTCCACCGCGCCAACTTGCCACCGCGGCCGGGCGCGATGGGCCGTTTCGGCCATCAGCCCCACGGCCATCGCTACGGGCAGCACGGCCTTGCCTTCGATGCAGTGATCGTTCAGGTAGGGGCTTTGCCGATCGAGCGTCACTTGCGCCAGCACCGAACCGTCGCTGCGCACTTCGACCGTCTGCCCATGGAGCAATGGGCCGCCCGCGGCGAAGTCGGCCCCCGACATCGCGCGCAATTGCTCGTCGCCCAGCCAGGGCCCGCGCCCCAGAATGACCCTGGCGTCTGTCGCTTCGCTCGACAGCACTTCGCGACAGGCGGCCGCGCAGCCGGCGGCCAGCGGAATCAGTTCGACGCCGCCGGCCCGCATCTTGTCGGCCACCTCGGGGGTGACCATGCCGGCCCCGGCCCAGGGGCCCCAGTTGAGCGATACGACCTTCGTGCCCGACACGCGCTGTAGCCGGCAGGCCACGCGGTTGAGGATTTCATTGGCGGCCGCGTAATCGCACTGCCCCGAGTTGCCAAAGAATCCCGACGTCGAGGCAAATAGAGCCACGAAACGCAGCGCCTCGGTGTCGAGTTGACCGAGCAGCGTCACCAGCGGGTCGACCTTGGTCGAGACCACGCGGTCGAACGATTCGCTCGATTTGTCTTTGATGGCCCGGTCGTCGATGATGCCCGCGCCATGCACCAGTCCGCTGACTGCGCCATATTGCTTGCGAAGTTTGTCGACGAGTTGCCGTAGCGCCTCGGCGTCGCGAATATCGCAGGCCTCGTAGTGCACCTGGCCGCCGGCCTCGGCAATGGCTTGCAGGTTGCCGCGCACCTCGCGGTCACTCTTGATCCGGGCCAGTTGGCTCTCGACTTGTGCCGGCGTACACTTGCCTCCGCCGGCTCGCAGCTCGGCAATGATCGCTTGGCGCAATGCCGTGTCGCCCTCAATGCCCGCGGTGCTGGCTGCTTCGCCAGCGACCGGCAAGGGCGAGCGTCCCACCAGCACGTAGCGCCCCGGCAGCTTGCCGGCCAGCGCCGCGATGAACCGCGCCGTAATGCCTTTGGCGCCGCCCGTTACCAGCACGACGCCGTCGGCCGGCCAACTCGCAGGAGCCTCGACCGGCTCAGGCAGTTCGACGTGCCGGGTGTGAACGCTCCAGCGGCGGTCGTCGCGGTAGCCGATTTCCACCGGGCCCGCTGCCAGCAACTCGCGTTCGAGCAACTCGGCGTCAATCAGTTCGTTAGAGTCCACCGCTCGGAAGGCATGGCGTGGCCATTCGCACGCGGCCACTTTCAGCAGTCCGGCCAGGCCGCCGCGCCAGGGATGAGCCGCTTCCTGGCTCGCTTCGGCTGTGCCAGCGGATTCCGCCAAGGCAAAACCGCCGGCCCCCTGGCTCACGCTCATGACGCGCAGTGCCGGGCCCTCGCTGCTGGCCAGCTCGGGCTCGAGCGCTTGCAGTAGATATAACAGTCCCTTGACTTCGATTTGGTACAGGTCGTTCCAGGCAGCCACTGAAATGCCTGGCCAGGCCTCGCACGCTCGGGTTGGCAGCAGATGAATGGCCGCGGCCAGCGGTTGCGATGCGTTGCGACGCGCCGCTTCGACGGCTCCCACGGCGGTCGCCCGGTCGGCCAGTGCGGCGGCCGACAGTCGCACGACCTGCAGCCCTCGCTCGGTCAGGCGGCGCTCGAGTTGGTCGGCCAGCTCCCCGCCGTCGGTCGTCAGCAGCACGGTTCCGGACTTGAGTTCGTGAAGATGACCGATGGGAGTCTCGATCAATTCGGGAACACAGCGCGGGCAGTCATCGGCAGCAGCGTGCTGACCCC
>CAZPED010000009.1:0-17147 GCA_964585335.1 uncultured Planctomycetaceae bacterium
CCGAGCATCTGGCCAAGGCCGATTTCGAGGGCGAGATGCTGATGCGCTGGCTGAACGCGATCTGCCGGGTGCTGATGAGCATTCGCCACTACCGCCACGGCGGCGGCCTGTTGATCACGCCGCAAACCACGCTTGACGGCCTGAACGTCAAGTACAAGATCCGCTACGACCGGCTACTGAAGTCGCTGCGGTCGATGGTCGAAACCCAAATGACCGCCGCGGTGGCGCCGCCCGCCGACGGCCAGGCCGACCAGCACGTGCTGCCCTACACCGGCCAGCGGGTGCGCGAGCACGAGCTGCAACAGCGCAAAAACGAGGTGCTGGGCGCCGCGCGGTTCATCGCCTCGCTATCGTGCGTCGACGGCTTCGTGCTGCTCGACCGGCGGATGGTCGTACACGGCTTCGGCGTCGAGGTGCGCACCGACAACCTGCTGAGCGACATCTACGTGGCTCGCGATTCGCACGCCAACCCCAAGCTGCTGCGGCAAGCCGAACTGACGCAATATGGCACGCGGCACCGGGCCATGATGCGTTACTGCTACGACAAGCCGGGCTCGCTGGGCTTCGTGGTTTCGCAGGACGGGGACATTCGCGCCCTGACCCGCATTGCCGACATGCTCGTTTTGTGGGAGAACATTGACGTGCAACTCGCGTATCGCCCGATGGGCGGCTCGGTGCCAGGCGAGCACCGCGGCCCGCTCTTGCGGCGCGTCAACGCGCGAGTTGCCTGACGACAACGTGCTTCCCCAGTCGAGGCGATTGCAATGAAGAAAGAGGAAATTCTGGCCAAGCTGGCCGCGGGCGAACTGCAGGTCGACGAAGCATCGAAGCTGCTCGCCGAATTGGAGACCCCCAAGCGCGGTTCGCTGTATTGCAAGGTGAGCGAGAAGGGGGCCGTCAGCGTCTACGGCCTGCAGCGCATGCCCGTCACGCTGTACCTCGAACAGTGGGAGCGGCTGCTCAACTTTGCCGACGACATTCGCGCGTTCATCAAGGACAACGACGCGAAGCTGAAGCGCAAGGAATAGCCTTGTATCGCCGGCGCGCCCGCTACGGAGCGGCAATCGGCGACCAGCCCAGCGCGTAGGCGGCCCGCAGCACGCTCCAGATGACCAGAGCGCAGGCCACGTCGAAACCGATGCCGGCCAGCATCATCCGCCGCGCCGGCAACAGCCGCGAGCCGTAAACGATGGCGTTCGGCGGCGTCGACACCGGCAGCGCCGAGCCAAAGCTCGAGCCGAACGTCACGCCCATCAGCGGCGGCACTGGGTCGACCTGGGCCTCGTGGCAGAGAGCCCAGACCACGGGAATCAGGGCCGTGGCCGAGGCGGCATTGCTCGTGAACTCGCTGAGCACGATGCCCGCGGCGATCGCCAGCGCCGTAATGGCCCAAATGTCATCGGTGCCCAGCCAATCGAACGCGCGGCGGCCGAGCACGTCGACCAGCTCGGTCTGCACCATCAGGCTGCCCAGCGACATGCCGGCGCCGAACAACAGCAGCGTGCCCCAGTCGATTTGCGTCAGGTCGTCGACCGAGAGCGAAAACTCGCGCCGCCGCCAACTGATCGGCAGCAGAAACAGCACCACGGGGGCCATCAGCGCCACGATCTCCTCGGGAAAGTGCGCGGTCAGCCAGCGGCTGCATTCCTCGTCGCCCGCCAGCGCCACGATGGACGGCGCGACCCATAGGGCCACGACCATCAGAAACACGGCCAGCGTGTTCCACTCGCCGCGCGTCCAGGGCCCCAGCCCCGCCCGCTCGCGCCGCAAGTGCACGCGCACCGCGGACAGGTCGAGCTGCCCGCTTGGGGCCAGCCAGCGCAGCCAGACGAACAGCGCCGCTCCCAGGGCCAGCATCATCGGCACGCCCACGGCCGACCAGCGGGCAAAGTCGATCGAGCGGCCAAAATACTCGGGCTGTCGGAAATAGCCCATCGCCACGACGTTGGTCGTGGTGCCGATGGGCGTGGCAATGCCGCCGACCGACGAGGCGTAGGCCGTCATCAACAGCAGCGCCGACGCGTACGGCGAGCGGGCAAAGTCCCCCGTGCCGGGCCCCATGCCGGCCGCCAGCACGCCGATGATGCCCAGCGCCACGGGATAGATCATGGCCGTGGCCGCCGTGTTCGAGATCCACATCGAGATCAGCATCACCGACAGGCCGACCGCGCCCAAGAGCGTGGAGGGCGAATGGGCCGCGCCCGGCGTGGTCAGAATCGAGAGCGCGATCCGCCGGTCGAGCCCGTGACGGCTCATGGCCCGGCCGATAAACATGCCGCCGAGCAGAAAATAGAGCGTGGGATTGCCGAACGGCGCCAGGGCCACCGTGGCCGGCGACTTGCCGCCGTCGGTTGGCACCGCGCCGAGCACCACGGCCAGCACCACGGCTAGCAGGCCGGTAATGGGAATGGGAATCGGCTCGGTGAGCCACCAGATGATCGTCAACAACAGCACGCCGGAAAGTCGCTGGGCTTCGCCGGTCAGTCCCTCGCGGGGGCCCCAAGCCAGCCAGGCTGCCAGCACCGCCGGCCCCAGCACCAGCCCAATGCGGTCCCAAGGTACCCGCAGCCACTCGGGCTCGGAAATGTCGGGTTGTGGGGTGCTGAAACTCAACGGACGGGTAGCCTGCTGGCGGGCCGAAGGTAAACCGAGAGTGGGCAACTATAAATCGCTGCCCAAGGGTTTGCAATTGCGGGCCCCTCCGCGCGGCACGCTTGTAGTTAGCGCGGGCCGCGTTACGATTCCCTCGGGGCGCAACCCACGCGACGGCACCAGCGACAGGCGGTCGGCAATGGGCGTGATCTACACGATTGGCCATTCGACCCGCGGCGGCGAAGAGTTTGTCGATATTCTGACCGATGCCGGCGTGCGCCAACTGGTCGACGTGCGCCGCTTTTCCGGCTCGCGACGGCATCCGCAATTTTCGGCCGACCAGTTGCCCGCGCTACTCAAGGCGCGGGGCATCGATTACGTGCACGAACCGGCGCTCGGTGGGCGGCGCCGACCGACCGAGGGTTCGCCGAACACGTATTGGCAGAACGACAGCTTCCGCGCCTATGCCGATTACCTGGCGACCGAGGAGTTCCGCGCGGGACTGGAACGACTCATGGCACTGGCGGGCCCCGCGCCCACGGCCATCATGTGTGCCGAGGCGGTTCCCTGGCGCTGCCACCGCTGGCTGATTGCCGACGCATTGACCGCCCGCGGCTGGAAGGTGGTGCATCTGCTCGGCGTTGGTTCGCGGCGCGCGCATCATCTCAACCCGGCGGCCCGCGTTGGCGACGACGGCACGCTCTTCTATCCCGCGCCGTCGGAGCAAGGGAGCGGCTGACCAGCCGCGTGGGGCGAAAACGTCACGGGCCCGCCTGGCCGGTAATTCGCATGGAGTTCGGGCCGCGGCAGCCGGTATCATGTGCCGGCGGATTGAGCCAAAACTACTTGCCGAGCGGCGGAGGCTTCGATGACGTACCCACGCGAACATGGCCCCTGGCAGATTCTCAGCCGCCGCGAGGTGTATCGCGACCCTTGGATCGACGTCACTCGCGACGAGGTGATACGGCCTGACGGCCAGAACGGTTCGCACTGCATCGTGCGGCTGAAGGCGGGCGTGTCGGTGCTGGCCGTCGACGACGCCGGGGTGGCGTACCTCACCGAGGAGTTTCACTACGCCGTGGGCCGCGTGACGCTCGAAGCCGTCAGCGGCGGCATCGACGCCGGCGAATCGGCCGAAGCGGCGGCCCACCGCGAGCTGCAGGAAGAGCTGGGCATCGTGGCCGACCAGTGGCACGACCTGGGCGTGGTCGACCCGTTCACCTCGGTCGTACTTTCGCCGACGCGACTGTTCGTGGCTCGCCAATTGCGGTTTGGCGCCACGGCGCTCGAGGGCACGGAACGGATTCGCTGCGCCAAGCTGCCCTTTGCCGATGCCGTGCAAATGGCGTGCGATGGCCGCATCACGCACGGACCAAGCTGCGTGCTGATTCTCAAGGCCCGTTTGCTGCTCGGTTTGTAGCGGCGCGTAGTCTACGCCTGCCAGCGGGCAACCTGGGCACTGCGTAGCGCCTGGTTGGCCAGGTGCGCGGCCGCGGCGGCGCCGACGCCGGCCTCGGCCGGGCATTGGGGCGTTTGCCGACTGCGCATGCATTCGAGCCAGTTACTCAAATGCAGCACTTCGCCCTTGGGCAGGTCGTAAAAATCGGCTCCCCGCGGCCCGCTGCCCAGAATCATTTCGCTGTAGGCGATCTTCTTGTTCCGCTCGGGATGAATCTCGTAGCGGCCGCGGTCGAGATACAGCGTCGCCTCGCTGCCCATGAACTCCAGCATCGCCGCGTTGCGGGCATTGACGAACGTGCCCTCGAAATAGGCTTGCACGCCGCGCTCGGGATAGTGCAAAAGCGTCTGCACCGTGTCGGGTGTTTCCCACAAGTCCTTGGCTTTGAACCAATCGCCCAGCGAGGCCGCGCTCGTGGGATGCCCTAGATCCAAAAACCAGTGCGCGATGTCGATCTGGTGCACCATCAGGTCGGTGAAAATGCCGCCGCCAAAATCCCAGAACCAGCGCCAATTGCGAAACCGATACTCGTCGAACGGCTGCTCGCGGGCCGTGCCCAGAAATCGCTTCCAATCGAGCGTGGCCGGATCGATCTGGTATTTGTCGCGGGCCCAGCGCGGCGTGTTGCGGTTCCAGGTGAGGTGCACTTTGTGAATCTCGCCCAATTGGCCCGACTTGAGAATCTCGTAGGCCTTTTGAAATTGCGGCATGCTCCGCTGCTGCGTGCCCACCTGCACGATGCGCTTGTGGTGGTTTTGCGCGTGGAGGGCCGCTTCGGCCTCGGCCGGTTCGTGCGTCAGCGGCTTTTCGCAGTAAACGTCCTTGCCGGCTGCGCAGGCATCGACCAACAGCGGCACGTGCTGATGGTCGGGCGCGCCGATGATGACCGCATCAATGTCCTTGCGGTCCAGCAGCGCGCGGTGGTCTTTCGTGGCCAGCGCCCCCGGCTCGGCCAGCCGCTGGCCGGCTTCGAGATGGCGGTCCCACACGTCGCAAACAGCCACGATCCGGGCGCCAGGCACTTCCTTGAGCGCTCGCATCAGGTGTTGGCAGCGGCCGCCGGTGCCGATGCAGCCGATGTTGATCGTTTCGCCGGCGGCATAGCCGCGGGCCGTGGCGGTGTAACCGGCCGCCAGCGCTGTGACGAGCCCCAGTTGCTCCAGGAATTCACGCCGACTCGTCGAACGCGACATGGCCGCCTCCCGCCTGGTTGGAGTGTTTGCCGCGCGGCCCTTGCGCCGCCCCGGCCTTTAGTACGCTTGTTCCAGCAGCTCAATCATCTCTGGCACCGTGGGCACGCGCGGGTTGACCCGAATCAATCGCTTGATGGCCACGGCCTTGGCGGCGAATTCGGGAATTTGTTCGCGCCGAGCGCCAAACTCTCGCAGCCGCAAGGGAATGCCGATCTTGCGGTTGAGCTCTTCCACGGCCGCCACGGCCGTTAGCGCGGCGGCGTTTTCGTCGAGACCGTCGATATTATGCCCCAGCAATTGCGCCACGCGGGCCAGCTCGCGCTGGCGGCCGGGCAGGTTATAGCGCATCACGTATGGCAGCAGCATGCCGTTGCCCGCGCCGTGCGAGCAGTGCGTGGCCCCGCCGAGCGGATACTCCAGGGCATGAACCAGCGCCACGCCGACATTCGAAAACGCCAGGCCGGCCAGCATCGCGCCCAGCGACATGGCTTCGCGCGCGGCCAGGTTGTTGGGCTCCTCGACGGCGCGAACCAGATTGGCGCCGATGATGCTGATGGCCTTTTCGGCCAGACAATCGCCCAGCGGGTGCCGGCCCTGATACAGCGAGACTTCGCCCGGCGGCAAGGGAAAGTCGGCATTGTCGACCGCCGTGTAGGCTTCGATCGCATGCGTCAGGGCATCGATGCCGCTATCGGCCGTCACCTTGCGCGGGCAGGTGAGCGTCAGCCGCGGGTCGACCACGGCCGCCGCCGGACGCAGATAGCTGCTCATTGCGCCGATCTTGATCTGCTGCTCTTCGTCGGTGAACACGCCCGAGGCCGAAACCTCGCTGCCCGTGCCCGCCGTGGTCGGAATGCAGATCAGCGGCAACACCGGGCCGGGAACCTTGTCCTCGCCCAGATAGTCGCGCGGCGAGCCGCCGTGCGCCAGCGCCGCCGCGGCGATCTTGGCCAGGTCCATGTTGCTGCCGCCACCCAGGCCAATCAAACCCGTGGGGCGAAACTGACGGGCGTGGGCCACGCACACTTCGGCCGCCCGCAGAGACGGCTCGGGCTCGCCACCGGCAAATACGTCGAGCGTCACACGATTGGCCAGCGCTGCCTGCACTTCGTCGAGAATGCCGGCCTCGATCAGCCGCGCGTCGGTGACGATCATCAGCCGGTCGATTCGCAGCCGCGCGGCGACGTCGGCCAGCTGCCGCACGGCGCCGGGGCCGAACAAGATCTGTCCGGCGGAGCCAAACGTCCACGTTGTCCGCATGATGCTCGCCTTGCCTGGAAGAAGGGTGGTTCCGATCCGCTGGCATTGTAGCCACGCGGCGCGGACATCACAAAGCAAGCGGGGCGGGGCAGGCGCTACCCGGGCGGCCGGCGATCAAGGGTGTTTCGCGGCCAATTGACGCACCGCGGAAATAATCGCTTCCTCGACCGTGGGCGCCCAGGGTGACGGCTGCGAGTAGTAGACCATCGCGCCGGCGCCTTCGTAGCCCCCTTCGGATAGCACGCGCCGCGAGGGAATGTAGGCCATGACGTCGTTCGTATAGCCGGCCACCCAGGTGCTTTGGGCGCCCAGCTCGTGCTTGAGCCGCAGCACGTAGTCGACGACCACTTCGCCCCCGAGTGTCACGAAGGTGAGCTTCGGGCCGAACTTCCATAGCTGCACGGGATAAGGATACGTGCTCTCCAGCTTTTGGCCCGCGCTGGCCAGCTGTTGATAGTGCCGAGCCCGCGCCGCCACGTAGCGGTCCGACGACTTAACGTCCTGAGCCAGCTCGTCGGCCGTGGGCACGTGAGCCAGTTCGAGCGGCAGGATGTCTAGGGCCGTCGAGATCTTGCCCGACAGTTCCGTTTGCGGCGCGCCCAACGTTTCGTCGACCGCGGCCGCCAGTTGTTGGCCGTATTGCCGTGCCAATTCCACTTTGCGGCGGGGCAGGGGATTCTGATCGGCGCCGCAGCCAGCGCAGAACAAGGCCACGCAGTCGGGATGCCGAGACTCCAGCTCGCTTTGCGCGAAGCCCGGATAATCGCTCGACCAGTCGTAACCGTCGAGCACCGTGGCGTGGCAAGCGTAGCCGAACAGCACGGCCTTCAACTTGCCATCGGCGCCCACGACTTTCAACACCGGCACGTCGTGGTCGAAGGGCCCCACCAGTTGGCCGGCGGCCCGCAGCTTGGGCACCTCGGGCTCTTTATTGTTCCGCCGGTTTGCCGCGAAACCCACGCTGCCGTGGGCAAACGACACCTCGCAGGGCGCCAGCCCGTCGATGGCCCGCCCCACCAGTCCCACGATGGCCTGCTTGAGCTCGCCAGCGTAGCGGTCGATCTCTTGTTGTTGTGCGGCGTCAAGCTGATCGTAATGCAGCGTCCGCAGATTGTGCCCCACGACCGGGCCGCTATGCGTGTGCGAGCAGCAGAGTGCCACGTTGGCCCGCGGCAGCTTGTAGCGCGCCTCGATTTCCTGGGTGATCGGCGCGACCAGGTCAGGGCTGATGCCGACCAGGTCGAGCGTCACGATGGCCACGCGCGTACCCTGGCCGTCGTCGATCACGAGCGCCTTGGCGTACAGATCGTTGAGCAGGCCGGTCGCCGGATGATTGCGCGAGCCGTAGCCGGCCATCCACAGGAAACGCTCGGGCGTGATCTTTTGCCGGGTGGCGCCGGCCTGCCAGCCGGCTTGCGCTGGCGACAACAATCCAACCATGGCCAGCAGCAATGCGAAAAACAACGCGCGAATCATCGATCAACTCCTGGCGGACAGGTACGTCATGCTCAAAGTTACGCGGTCAGTCCTAGCAGCCGCCGGGCATTGTCGCGAAAGATCTTGGCCTGCACCGGCTCTGGCAAGTCGAGCTGACGAAACAGCGTCAGCTGCGGCACTTCTTGCCCCGGCGACAGAAAATCGGTGCCGAACATCAGCCGGTCGCTGCGGCGAATCAGAAACTCGCGACCGAACGTCAGATCGCGCGAGATGGCCCGCGCGCCGCTACCAGCCGAGAGGTCGCCGTGCAAGTTAGGATATTTTTCCATCAGCGCGTCGATCGCGCCGCCGGGTGCCACGGCGCCGTCGGGATAGCGCGCCAGGTCGGCCTGCGTCACGTTGCCCGAGATCGACGCCCACCAGCCCGGCCCATGCCCGATGAAGTGCGTGCGCGGGTTCTCCTTGAGTGCCCGTTCGAGCCCCGGCAGCCCGGGAGCATCCATGTTGCGCTGTTCGTCGAGGTGAAAGAGGATCGGCAGCCCGAGCTCGCCGCAGGCGGCGTAGATCGTGAGGTTGCGCGGGTCGTCGATTCGCACGCCCGGCTTATGTTCGCCAAAGCCTTTGGCGCCGCGGTCGACGTATTTCTTGAGCATGGCGACCAGCCCCTTGAGCCCGCCCGAGTAACTGGTGCGGGGGTCGATGCTGCAAAAGGGAATCAGCCGGTCGCGATGCGGCTTGGTGGCTTCGAGCACGAAGTCGGAAGTGAGCAGGTAGCTCGACGACTCGGGGGAAGAGAGCGGCAACACGACGGCCTGGGCAACCTGGTTCGTGTCCATCCACTTGAGCAGCTCGGTGGCCGATAGTGGCTCCGTCGTGTTCCAGGTTTGGCCCAGATGCGTGTGCACGTCCACGTAGTTGCCGGGCGGGAACTCGGCCGCGCCGGCGCGGCTCCCCGCCAGCATGGCGACGGTGCTGCCGGCCAGCGCCGCGCCGCAGAACGTGCGGCGCGATAGCCGTCGATCGCACGGTGGTTGGTTCAAGCTTAAGTACCTCCCGCCTATAGTGCCTTCATCAGATAGGCCAACAAGTCGGCCATCTGCTGCGGATCGATTTGTTTTTCCATTCCCTCGGGCATCAGCGACATGCCGGTCGATCGCAGCTCTTCGATTTGGCTGCGCTCGATCGTATCGGTGGCGTCCTCGGCGCGCCGCAAGGTGACGCTGTTGGCCGTCTCGGCGGCGATCATGCCCGTCAGCGAACGCCCATCTTCAGTGATCACCGCGTAATTGACGAATTGCGGATTCACCTCGCGGTTCGGATCGAGCACATTGACCAAAATGGCTTCGGCGCCGCGATTGCGGAAGCTCGCCAGGTTCGGGCCGATTTCGTGGCCCACGCCGTCGAGCCGATGGCAGGCGGCGCAAATCTTCTGAAACACCTGCCGGCCGCGGGAAGCGTCGCCGGTGGCCGATAGCGTCGGCCGGTACGCTTCGACGACGTCGCCGCGGCGGCCGACCTTGATCTTGGCCAGCAGCGGGGCGGCCTTTTCGCGCACGGCCGAGTTAGGATGCTTTTCCAGCGACTTCAATCGCGCGGTGTCGAGCTCCGCCAGCGAAAAGCTACCGTCACCAGCGGCGGCCACGAGTGCTTCGAGCCAGACCGCCCGCGAGAACAAGACTTCGGTCGCCTCGCCTTTCAGCCGAGGGCTGAGCGTCGGCCAGGCGGCCAGCAATGCCGCGGCGATCGATGGCTGGTTGAAGCGACCCAGCGCGCCCAGCGCGGCCGACTGCAAATCCTGCGGCGTGCGATTGGCAATCAGGTTCACCAGCACTTCGCCGCCATCGGCGTAGGTGCCCAGCGCCAAGAGCCGCACGGCGTCGATGCGCGCGCCGAGCGGCTCTTTCTCGTCGGCCGCGCGCACTTTTGCCGCCGCCAGCATGCGGGCGAGCATCGCCTCGGCCTTGGCGTTGCCTAGCGCCGCCAACTGCGATTGCAGCGATCCGGCCCCGCGCGACAGGCCTTCGCCCAGCCCACGCATCAGATCGGCCGCCAAGGCCGATTCGTCCTCGGGCAGCCCGTCGAGCACGGCGAGCAGCTTGCCAATTTCGTCGCGCTTGGCTTGCCGGCCCAGGTAGCGGGCCAGCTCGAACAGCAGCTTACGTCCCGGCTCGCTGTCGCGCCAGGCGCGGTCGCCGGCTAGCGCCGTCAGTACGTCGCCGCCGCCGGTGGCCAATGAGCTGAACACGGCCAGGCGAATCCAGGGGTCGCCCGGGTCGCGGCGCAAAATGCTGCCCAGGGCCGCGCCGCGGGCCGGATCGTCGAACTCGCCCAGCGAGAAGGCCACCTGGTAGCGCACGCGCATGTCATCGTCGGCAGCCAATTGGCACAATCGCGACCGCAAGGGCGCCGAGTCCTTCGCCAGCCGCTCGGACAGTCGCGCGGCGTGCTCACGCACGCGCGGGCTGGCGTCGCTCAAGGCCCTCAGCAACACCTGGGCGTTCAGTGCTTTCTGCCCTGCCAAGGCATATAGTGCGTGCTTGCGCCCCTCGGGCAGCGGCGCGTTGCCGGCCAGCTTCACCAGCGGCTCGACAGCCGCGGGATCCTGCCGTTCGTAGAGCAGGCGAGTCGCCGTGTCGCGCGTCCAACCATTGGGATTGGCCAGTTCGGCCACGAGCGCCGCGGTCGGCGCCTTGGAAAGCTTGGGCAGCGGACGGCGCTGATACTTGTCGGCCACTACGCGGTAGATGCGCCCCCGATCCCGACCGCTCGTCAGATCGAGATATTTCTTGATCTCGGGCGGCAAGCTGAGCGGATGCTCGATCACTTCGCGGTAGACGTCGATGATGTACAGGTTGCCGTCAGGGCCATTGGCAAATTGGGCCGGCCGAAACCAAATGTCGGTCGAGGCCACGAACTCGCGCCCCTTGTCGGCCCGATCGGCCTCGAAGCCCACGCCCTTGGGCGTCAGAATCTTGCGGTGCACGATGTTGCTGCCCACGTCGCCCGTGAACGATTGGCCGACGTACTCGGCTGGCCAGGCGTCGCCGCGATAAATCGTCGTGCCGGTGGCGCCGGTGAAGTAACCTCCCGCGCGTCCACCGCCCTCGATCGGTCCGGGCGCCGCGCCTGTGACCCGCAGGCGCGTGCGGGCCACGCGCCAGGGTTCCAGCGGACTGAGCCGAAACACCTCGGCCTGCGGCCCATCGAGCGCGATGCTGACGCGGGCGCTGGGCGCCGAGGCCGCCGGGTTGCGCGCCAAATAACGGTCCTCGAACATCACCATCTGGATGTGATCGCTATTGGAACAGACGAACTTCCGGTCCCAGTTGTCGAACGTCAGGCCGTGCTGCGCGCCGCCGCTTTCCGGCCGCAAGTCGAGCTGGCGGGGATCGAACGAAAAGTCGCGGCCCGAGAGCGACACGCCTTTGAACTCGGTCGCGTCGGGACGGGTGATCAACCCGCCGCCGCTGCTGGCCGAGCCGTGAATACGGTCGTCGGGTCCCCAATGAAAGCTGTTGATCAAACCTTGCACGTTCGAGCGCGAGAAGCCGGTGAACACGGTCTGATTGATGTCGGCCTTGCCGTCGCCGTCGGTGTCTTTCAGGTAATAGATGTCGGGAGCGGCGCCGACGAACACGCCGCCGTCGAAGCAGGTAATCGCCGTGGGCCAGGAGAGCAGTTCGGCAAACAGCGTGGCCTTGTCGAAGCGGCCGTCATCGTCGGTGTCTTCCAGCACCCGCACGCGTCCCAGCCGCTGCGTGTCCTGCTCCGAGTAGTCGCGCATTTCGACAACGTACAACCGGCTGTCGGCGTCGAAGGCCATTGCCACGGGGCTGGCCACGAGCGGCTCGGCGGCGGCTTGTTCGAGATGAAAACCTTCGAGCACCTTGAACGTCGTCAGCGCGTCCTGGGGCTCGTGCGGCGCGATGCGCGGCAGCTCGGCCTTCAGATCCTCCGGTGGCGCGTGCTCGAGCACCTGGTCGATGAAGCGATACGCCTCGTGACGCTCTTTGGGCGGAAAATCGTGCGGGCAGTCGGGGTAACGCACTTGCAGCTTCTCGGGCGCACCCAACAGGGCGTAGATGCCCTTGGACTCGGCGATGACTTTCCGCACGCCCTCGACGTCGAAGTTGGCGTCGTGCAGCGGCGAGATAGAAAAGAATGCCCGCGGCGCAAAGCCCGCCACGATCTCGTACATGTCGAACGGCACCCGATCGGGATCGAGTTTATAGACGTCGCGAATCCGCGGCACGTAGCGGTCGCTCGTCCAGCCTTCGAGCTTGCCGCCGTAGTAATGATGAAACGGCGTCCAACCGCAGCTCGACACGATCACCTTGATCCGTTCGTCGAATAGTCCGACGAACATCGCGTTGTGGCCCCCCAGCGAGTGACCGATGGCGCCGATCCGCCCGGGGTCGACTTCCGGCAGGCTCTGCAGCAGGTCGACCGCCCGCATGTGATTGAAGATGCCCTTCATCGAGCCGGAGACGTAACTGTCCGCGTTGAAGTCGTACTGGTAATCGCCGAAGCTGGGATAATCGGGCACGATGACCACGTAGCCGCGTCGGGCCAGTTCCAGACCGTAGTGCTTGTTTTCGTTAGGGCCCAGTCCGGCCGGCTCCATCTTTCCCAGCGGCGTGGTCTGGTGCAGGGCCAGAATGCCCGGCACGCGGCGGCCCCCCAAATCCTTGGGAACGAACAAGTAGCAGGACACGCGGTCGTGCTGGTCGCCAGCGAACGTCAGCTTCTGGCGCGTGAAGTTGGGCCCGTCGAATGTTTCGGTCACCTGCACGTCGAGCGGCGGCAACTTGGTTCGGTCGGGCAAGGGACCCATCGCCGCCTGCATGCCCACCAGAATGTCGGCGCGGCGCTTGGCCCAATCGGCCGGCGTTTCGATCGGGTGTTCGCCTGCGGCGTCGCACCAGACGTCTAGCTTGCGGTGATTCGAACAGGCCGGCGCCGGCGGTTCAGCGCCCTGGGCCAACGTGGCGGCGCTCACTACGGCAAGCCAGCAGGTCAACCATCTCATGAAGTCGTTCTCGGGTAGAATTAACTTGAAGGCACGCGGCGGCGGTCAATCTCTGGCGCGGAAATGCGGCATGCCGGTGACGGTCTCTTAAGCAATGAGGCTGGGCACGACGTTGCCGGCCGGCACCAGGCGGTGTGGCCGGTCGACCTGGTCGCGCAGCTCGCGGTCGTGGGCAATGCCCAGCAGGTGATAGATCGTGGCAATCACGTCGCCGGGCACCAGCGCGTCGCGGGCCGGGAACGCGCCAATCTTGTCGCTGGCGCCGTAAACGAAACCGCCTTTCACGCCGCCGCCCATCAGCATCAGGCTGTAGCAATAGTTCCAGTGGTCGCGCCCCGCGTTGTTGGCGTTAATCTTCGGCGTGCGACCGAAGTCGCCCAGCACGGCCACCAGCGTGCGGTCAAGCATGCCGCGCTGCTCCAAGTCGGTCACCAGGCTGCCGCAGGCCGCGTCGAACTGCGGCAGCAGCGTGTTCTTCAGGCTCTTGAAGTTGCTGCCGTGCGTGTCCCACGTGGCGTTGGCGTCGGGGGCCCAGGAAATCGTGACCATGCGCGTGCCGGCTTCGATCAGCCGACGCGCGAGCAGCACGCTTTGACCGTAAATGTTGCGGCCGTAGGCCTCGCGCACCACGTCCGGCTCGTCGCCAATGCGCAGCGCGTTTTGGGTTTGCTCCGAGGTGAGCAGTCCCAGCGCGCGGCGGCGGAACCCGTCCATGCCGTCGTAAGCCGATCGGCCCGGTCCACGCTCGAAGTGCTCGCCCATCGACTGGAACAGCGCTTGCCGTGCCGACAGCCGCTCGAGCGACACGTCGGCCAGCAGCGTCAGCTCGGGCACCGAGAAGTCGGCCGCGTTCGGATCCTTGAGCACGAACAGCGGATCGTAGGCCCGGCCCAACAAGCCACCGAAGAAACCCGATTGCGGCGGGCCGCCGGCGCCTTCCTTGGTGATATAGGGCAGACAAACGTGCGGCACGATCGACTGCTGGGGTGGCCGCAACATGCCCAGCACCGAGCCCAGCGCCGGGTACTCCTGGTTGCCGCCGCCGACGGCGCGGGTGTTGTCGCCCCGATCGTGCCCGGTCAGGCTTGTGTACACGGCGGCCGCGTGCGCGTTGTTCACGCTGTGGTGCATCGAGCGCACGATCGTGGCATGATGCGCCAGCCGCGCGAGCTTGGGCAAATGCTCGCTCAGTTGAATGTCAGTGACCGTGGTCGAAATCGGCTTGAACTCGCCGCGGATGCCGTCGGGGGCTGACGGCTTCATGTCCCACATGTCCAAGTGGCTGGGGCCGCCGTTCAAAAAGATGAGCACGCAGGCGTCGGCCCGCGGCTTGATGCCCGCATCGTGATTGTGCTGGTCGGCTGCCAACAGTCGTGGCAGCGACAGGCCCATCAGGCCCAGGCCGCCGACCTGGAGCATCTGACGCCGGGAAATCACCGGCGTGCAACCGGCTTGCGAGACGACAGGGCGAGCATCGCGCGGGATCATTGAACATCCTCCGTCGAACGGTATCGCTGGGGCTCGGCGTCGTGCCGGGCTGGTGCCGCGGTGGGCAGGCGGGGGGCTATCGGGCGTGGCTTCGAGCTTACCACAAACACGTGGCCAAATCGAACGTTTTGCTCCTGGCCAACACGGTGGGCGGGGCTGCTGCCGGGGGGAAACGCTAACGGGCCGCCTTGGCCGCCTCGCGAGCCTTGGACAGCACGCTTTCCAGCTTCACGGGCGCGCCCTGCTGACGCTGGCTCTCGTCGGCCGCTTCCATGAAGGCGTAAATCTCGAGTGTCTCGTCGGCGCTCACCGGTGGCTTGCCGGTCTTGAAGAATTTCACGATCTCGACCACCAGCGGCTCGTAGCCGTCGTAGCCGCCGCTGGGCGCAATGCCCTTGTCGCCATAGACCGTGGCGCCATAGCCGTGAGCGCCCTCGCGCAGCCCGCGAAAGGTGCCGATGCGACCATCGGCCCAGCGACCGACGACAAAATCGGTCCCCTCGCTGTGCGTGCGCGATACTTCGACGCAGCCGGGACCCATGATCGTAAACAGAATCTCGACGCCGTGGATGCCGTACCAGAACAAGTCGGGATGATTCGGTTCCAAGTGACACGGCCCGCGGGCTTCGGCCCCCAGCACTTTGCCCACGCGGCTGTCGTCGCGCATGGCTTGAATGCCTTTGCTGAACCGTAGCGACGAGCTGGAGAAGCAGGGCACGTTCAGTTCCTTGGCCAGCTCGTAAATCGCCACGGCGTCGGTCAACGAGCCGGCCACGGGCTTGTCGATGAACACCGGTTTCTTGGCTTTTAGCACCGGGGCCACCTGGGCCAGGTGCGGGCGCCCGTCAACGCTTTCCAGCAGTACCACGTCGACCTTGGGCAGCAGCTCTTCGACCGAGCCGACGATCTCGATGCCCATTTTCTTGTATTGATCGGTGTAGCCCGCCACGCGGTCGGCGCTGGCCGGCAGGTCGGGGCTGCCGCCCGGGAACGCGGCCACGATCTTCACGCCGCGCAAGGCTTCGCTGTCTTTGTTGCTGTTGAGCAGCTGGGCAAATGCCGGCGCGTGCGAGGTGTCGAGCCCGATCACGCCGGCTCGCAACACGGGCTCGTCGGCCGCCTGGGCGGCGCTACTAGCGACCATCATCGCCAAGATCCCCAAGAACGCTTTCAACCACTGCTGCCGCATCGAGGTGGTTCTCCATTGGACGTTGAACGCAACAACTCGCGTTGATCGAAACACCAGCACGGCTCCAGTGTGGGCCGGCCGTGCGCGCCGGTCAAGCTGCGTGGGTGGCCTTTCTTGCCCAGCTTCGCGGTCTCTTTCATTCGTGGAGCCAAAGCGCTAGAATTTTCCGCTGACGCTTGTTGGCGTGATTTTCTTCGCCGTCCCTTCTGGTTGGGAGTCCTTCGTCATGGCCAAGGCATATGCACATCCCGACGTTCTGGTCGACACCGCCTGGGTGGCCGAGCACCACGGCGACCCGAACGTGCGGATCGTGGAGTCGGATGAAGACGTCTTGCTCTATCAGCAGGGGCACGTCCCCGGCGCGGTGAAGATCGACTGGCACACCGACCTGCAAGACCAGATCGTCCGCGACTACATCGACAAGGATCGCTTCGCCGCGCTCTGCGCCGCCAAAGGCATCGGCAACGACACGACCGTCGTCTTCTACGGCGATAAGAACAACTGGTGGGCCTGCTACGCCTTCTGGGTCTTCAAGCTCTACGGCCACACCGATTGCCGCATCATGAACGGTGGCCGCAAGCGCTGGGACCTGGACGGCCGCTCCTGGTCGCGCGAGCCCGAGCCCAACTATCCGCGCACGCACTACGCGGCCCAGGAGCCCGACTTGTCGATCCGGGCCTTTCGCGACGAAGTGCTCAAGCACCAGCGGGCCGGCAAGCCGCTGGTCGACGTGCGCTCGCCCGGCGAATACACGGGCGAGCTGCTGCACATGGCTGATTATCCGCAAGAGGGGGCCCTGCGTGGCGGGCACATTCCCGGCGCGTGCAATGTTCCCTGGTCGAAGGCGGCCAACGACGACGGCACTTTCAAGACGTATCGCGAGCTCGAAAAACTGTACGCCGACGAGGCGGGACTGAAGCGGCGCACGCCGGTCATCGCCTACTGCCGCATCGGCGAGCGGTCGAGCCATACCTGGTTCGTGCTGCACTACCTGCTCGGCTATCCCAAGGTGAAGAACTACGACGGTTCGTGGACCGAGTGGGGCAATATTGTCGGCGTGCCCATCGAAAAGGGGCCCGGCACGTCTAGCCTCAAGCCCGAGGCGGCTGGGAGCGGTTCGTGAGCGGCACGGTGGCCGAGCGCGTCGAGTCGATGGCGGCGGAATTTGCCGAGCTGGAGCCCCGCGAGCGGCTCGAACTGTTGCTGGAATTTGCCGAGAAACTGCCGCCGTTGCCGGCCGCCTACGAGGCCCAGCGGCAGGCCGGCGAAAACCGCGTACACGAATGTCAGACGCCCGTGTTCCTGTGGGTCGAGCTGCCCGCCGGACGCGTTAAGATCCACGCCTACGTCGCCCCCGAGGCGCCCACGGTCAAGGGGTTTGTCAGCATGCTGGTCGATATGTTCGACGGCGCCTCGCCGGCCGAAGTCGCCGCGACCGATCCCTCGCTGGTCAATCGCTTTGGCCTGGCCGAGGCGCTGGGCATGGTCCGCCTGCGCGGC
>CAZPED010000010.1:0-7607 GCA_964585335.1 uncultured Planctomycetaceae bacterium
GACCTCTTTCCCAAGGTCGATTTTCCCGTGGTCAGCGTCACGGCCACCCTGCCGGGCACCAGCCCCGAGGAAATGGAAACCAGCGTCACGCGGCATATCGAGGAAGCCATCAACACGGTTTCGGGCGTGGACGAGTTGCGCTCGAGCGTGCGCGAGGGCATGACGTCGGTCGTCGCCCAGTTCGTGCTCGAGAAAAACGGCGATGTGGCCGCCCAGGAAGTGCGCGACAAGATCGCCTCGATCATGAAGCTGTTGCCCATGGGCATGGAAACGCCGCTCGTCGACAAGTTCGATCTCGATTCGGCGCCGATCATGACGATCGGCGTCTCCGGGCGCCGCGACGTGCGCGAAGTGACCGAAATCGCCAAGCGGCAGATTCAAGAAGTCCTGCCCAAGGTGCCCGGCGTGGGCCGCGTGTTTCTGTCCGGCGGACGCACGCGGGCCATTAACATCGTGCTCGACATTCATCAGCTGATCGCCTACGGCCTGAGCGTCGAGGACGTTCGGCAGGCGCTCTTGACGCAGCACCTCGAAGTGCCCGGCGGCATCGTCCACCAGGGCCCGCGCGAGCTCGTGCTGCGCACGCTGGGGCGTTTGCGCACGGCCGACGAGTTCAACGAGCTGATCGTCTCGAATCGCGACGGCTTTCCCATTCGCGTCAAGGACATTGGCCGGGCGGAAGATTCGATCGAGGAGCCCCGCGGCCTGACCCGCATGGACGGCGAGAACGCCGTCAGCCTGTTCATTCAAAAGCAGTCGGGCACCAATACGGTCAAGGTGGCCGACGACGTCGAGGAGCTGTTGCAGACGATTTCCAAGCGGCTTCCCGGCGACATCCGCATTCAGGTCGTCAACGACCAGTCGCGGTTCATCCGGCGATCGATGGAGGAAGTGAAATTCCACCTGCTACTGGCCGGCGTACTGGTGTCGCTGACCATTTTGCTGTTCATTCGCGATTGGCGGACCACGCTGATCGCCACGGTGGCCATCCCCACGTCGATCGTGCCGACGTTCCTGTTCATGAGCCGGATGGGCTTTACGCTCAACAATATCACCATGTTGGGGCTGATTCTGGCCATCGGCATCGTGATCGACGATGCCGTGGTCGTGCACGAGAACATCTTTCGCCACATGGAAGAGGGCGGGCTCGACGCCATGGCCGCCTCGCGCAAGGGGACCAAGGAAATCGCCCTGGCCGTGCTGGCCACCAGCCTGTCGCTGGTCGTGATCTTCCTGCCCGTGGCCTTCATGGGCGGCATGGTCGGACGGTTCTTCAGCAGCTTTGGGCTCACCGTTGCCTTCGCGATCATCATGAGCCTCTTCGTCTCGTTCACGCTGACGCCCATGCTCTGCTCGCGCTTCTTGAAGCTTGAGCCCAGCGAGGCCGGGCACGCCAAGTCGAAGTCGGGCATCATCTACGGCTCGATCGACTGGCTCTACGGCAAATCGCTGCGGCTGGCCTTGCGGTGGCGCTGGGCCGTGATGCTGCTGTGCGTGGGCGTGGTGCTGAGCACCGGACCGATCGCCCGCCAGATGGGCGTCAACCTGGTGCCGCGCGACGATCAGAGCGAGTTTCAGGTAACGATCATTACACCGGAGGGCTACACGCTCGATCGCGCCGACCAGGTGTTTTCCGAGATCGAGCACCGGCTGATGAAGTTGCCCGGCGTGCTCCACCGCTTTACCGTGGTGGGCGAAAACAATAATTCCGCCGGCAAGGGCCAGGGGGACGTCACCCGGGGGTCGATCTACTTCCGACTCAAGGACGTCGAGGAGCGGGCTTATTCGCAGTTCGAGGTTATGGAGCTGGCCCGCAACGTGCTGAAAGACTATCCCGATCTGCGCACCGCGGTATCGGACGTTTCCACGATTCAAGCCTCGGGGCAGGACAGCCGGATTTTTCAGTTGCTGCTGTCGGGCCCCGAGCTCGACAAGCTTGCGCAGTATTCCGAAGATCTGATCGCCAAGCTCAAACAAGTGCCCGGCCTGACCGACGTCGACACGACGCTGTCGCTGCGCAAGCCCGAGGTGCAGGTGGCCATCGACCGCGAGCGGGCCAGCGACCTGGGCATTCCCGTGCAGACGATCGCCAACACGCTGAACGTGCTGGTGGGAGGCCAACCGATCTCGCGGTTCACCGACGGCACCGAGCAGTACGACATTTGGCTGCGGGCGGCCAAGGAGTTTCGCGGCAACCCGCAAACGCTCGATTTGTTGAGCGTGCCCTCGCCCAAGGCGGGGCTGATCGAGCTGAGCAGCCTGGCCAAGGTCAGCGAATCGCGCGGTCCCAGCCAGATCAACCGCTTTAATCGCCAGCGCACCGTGACGATTCTGGCCAATCCGGAGAGGATCTCGCTGTACGACGCCACCCAGGCCGCGGAACGGATCATGCGCGAGATGAACCTGCCGCCGCAATACGAAGCCGAGTTCTCGGGCCAGACCAAGACGCTGGGCGAGACGGCCTATTACTTCATCATCGCGCTGGTGCTCAGCATACTGTTTATGTACATGATTCTGGCCGCGCAGTTCGAGAGCTGGACCAACCCGTTGGCCATTCTGGCGGCGTTGCCGGTGACGATTCCCTTCGGGCTGTTGTCGCTGGTGATGTTCCGCCAGCCGATGGACCTCTACGCGATGTTCGGCCTGTTCATGCTGGTGGGCATCGTCAAGAAGAACGGCATCTTGCAGGTCGACAAGACGAACGAGCTGCGCCGCGAGGGCATGGGACGTGACGAGGCGATCATCGAGGCCAACCACACCCGGCTGCGTCCGATTCTGATGACCACCATGATGCTGATTGCCGCGATGATTCCCATCGCGCTAGGCCAGGGCCCCGGCGCCGGCGCCCGCGCCAGCATGGCCAAGGTGATCATCGGCGGGCAGATGCTCAGCTTGCTTTTGGCGCTACTGGTCACGCCGGTAACCTACTCGCTACTCGATTCGCTGGTGAACCTGTTCCGCCGCAAGCCGGCGCAACGCATCGAGCAGGCGCGGGTCGGAGCGGCGTCCCAGCTGCGCGAGGACACGGCCGAACTGCCCGGCCGCCGCTCGCGCCCCCCTGCCGCATTACCGGACGCGGTCCATTAGCGCGCCTGGTCCCTTCCCTGCCCCGGCGAGGCACGGCGGATGCAACGTCTGGACGTTTGGGTGATCCTGCGCGTGGATTTGCCAAGCCGCGCACTGTACACTGCCTCTGTCCGAACCCCATGCGAGAGCGCGCAGCCATGGCCAGCGACCGATATCGCAAATTGCCCGCATTCTGGTGCGTTGCAATGCGCAGCGCGACCGTCATTGTACTGCTGGTCGCGTCGGCAAGCCTGACGGCCCAGGAGGAGGCCAGGCACCAGTACCTGTTTGTCGCCGTGCCAGGGGTGCGCGATTATCTCGAATACGGGGGCCATGGGCTGCTGGTATTCGACATCGAGCACGGCCACGCGTTTCAGCGCCGCATTCTGACCACGGGCGTCGACGAAAAAGGTCGACCGCTGAACGTCAAAGGCATCTGCGCCTCGGCCGCAACCGGCCGGCTCTACATCAGCACGATCAAGCAGCTGATGTGCCTCGACCTGGCAACTGACCAATTGCTGTGGGAGAGGAAGTACGACGCCGGCTGCGACCGCATGGCCGTCACGCCCGACGGACGCACGATTTATATGCCGTCGCTCGAAGGCCCCATCTGGTACGTGCTAAACGCCGAAACCGGGCGGGTGCTGCGCAAGATCACGACCGACTCGGGCGCTCACAACACGATCGTTGGTCCCTCGGGCCAGTTTGCCTACCTGGCGGGGTTGAAGTCGCCGCTGTTGCGCGTGGCCAGCACGGCCACCGACGAGTTGCGCACCGTGGGACCCTTCAGCGCCAGCGTGCGTCCGTTTACGATCGACAGCCGCGAGACGCGCTGCTACGTCAACGTCAACGACCTGCTGGGCTTCGAAGTGGGAGACCTAAAGACTGGCGAGAAGTCGTTCAGCGTGACGGTTGAGGGATTTCAAAAAGGCCCGACGAAGCGGCACGGTTGCCCCAGTCACGGCATCGGCCTGACGCCCGACGAAACCGAGCTATGGCTCACCGATGCGGCCAACAGTCGATTGCACGTATTCGACCTCAGGCACACGCCTCCGCGGCAGGTAACGTCGATCGAGCTGCGCGATCAGCCGGGCTGGGTCACTTTTAGCATGGACGGAAAGTACGCCTACCCGTCGACCGGCGACGTTGTGGACGTCAAAACCCGCAAGGTCGTGGCCCGGTTGGCCGACGAGCGGCAATCGGCCGTACAAAGCGAAAAGATGCTGGAAGTTCACATGGCTGGTCGCAAGGTGCTGGCCGTGGGAGACCAGTTTGGCATTGGCCGCGCGGCCCCGGCAAAATAGGTCCGCGGTAGCTAGCTGGCCGCTTGCCGTTCGACTACACTGAACGGTCTGGATTCAGCAGATTCCCGCCTGAAAGCGCTCTTACCTTCCCCACAGGAGCAGTCCCATATGAGCCAAACCCAACGCGCGAGCTCATCGCGACGCGAGTTTTTGCAAACCACGGGCAAGGTGGCGGCGGCCACCGCGCTGGCGTCGGTCGTCATCCCCAAGGTGCATGCCGCCGAGGACGACACGATTCGCATCGCGCTGGTCGGTTGCGGCGGGCGCGGCGGCGGAGCTGCCAGCGACGCGCTCAATGTTCCTAATGGCCGCGTGAAACTGGTGGCCATGGCCGACGTGTTTCCCGAGCGTCTCGAGGGCGCCTACAACGGGCTGAAGCAGCGCCACAGCGAACTGGTCGACGTGCCGGAAGACCAGAAGTTCATCGGCTTTGACGCCTACCGCAAGGCGATCGACTGCCTGCGCCCGGGCGACGTGGCGATTTTTGCCACGCCGCCGGCTTTCCGCTGGTTGCACTTCTCGTATGCCATCGAGAAGAACCTGAACGTGTTCATGGAGAAGCCGGTGACGGTCGACGGCCCGACCTCGCGCAAGATGCTGCAACTGGCCAAGGCCGCCGACGAAAAGAACCTGAAGGTGGGCGTGGGGCTGATGTGCCGCCATTGCCGGGGCCGCCAGGAACTGTTCGACCGCATTCAAAACGGCGAGATCGGCGACGTTTTGATGCTGCGTGCCTACCGCATGCATCCGCCCGTGGGCTCGGCGTTCACCAAGCCCAAGCCGTCGGATGCCAACGAGCTGATGTGGCAGATCAAGAATTTCCACAGCTTTCTCTGGGCCAGCGGCGGCTGCTACAGCGACTTTTTGATTCACAATCTGGACGAGTGCTGCTGGATGAAGAATGCCTGGCCGGTCAAGGCCCAGGCGCTCGGCGGCCGGCACTACCGCGGCGACTACATCGATCAGAACTTCGACGTCTACGCGGTCGAATACACGTTTGCCGACGGCGCGAAGTTGTTTCTCGACGGCCGCGTGATGAGCAGCTGTCACGACGAGTTCGCCAGCTACGCTCACGGGTCGAAGGGCGCGGCCGTGATCTCCGAGGCCGCCCACAGCCCCTCGCATTGCAAGATCTTCAGCGATCAGAACATCAAGCGTCGCGGCGGCAACATCACTTGGGCCTTCCCGCAACCCGAGCCCAGCCCCTACCAGCTGGAATGGATCGACCTGGTGGCGGCTATTCGCGAGAACAAGCCGTACAATGAAGTGCAGCGCGGAACCGAGGCCAGCCTGGTCACCTCGATGGGACGCATGGCCGCCCACACGGGTCGAGTCATCACGTTCGACGAGATGCTCAACTGCGAGCACGAATTCGCACCCGAGCTGGATAAGCTGACGCTCAACGGCCCGGCGCCCATTCAGGCCGGCGCCGACGGCAAGTATCCGGTGCCCAACCCGGGCATCACCAAGGAGCGTGAGTACGCCTGACGCCGCTGGTTGAAGTTCGGGACGTTACATGGTTCAGTGTCGAAACGCCGAGGGCGCGGGAGCTCTCGGCGTTTCGCGCTCTGGTAGACACGCCGAGGAGTTATGGCCGGCCCTTCGCCCATCGACCACAATCTCGAGTTCCTCGCTATCTTGGGGCTCACTCAGCCGGTGACGGTCGAGGACGTCAAGCAGGCGTACCTGGAAAAGGCCAAGTCGGCACATCCAGATCGCGGCGGCGATGCCGCCCAGTTCGTGCGCCTGCAAAAGGCCTTCGAGCAGGCGACCGAGTACGCGCAGTTCAAGGCCGGCCGCATGCAATGGCTCACCCGCTGGGTGGAGCAGTATGCCGAGCAGGAGCAATTCGTTCAGGAAGTCAAGGCGCTAGGAGGCACCGTCAAAGTCAGTTCGGCCGAAGCGCTGACCCGCTCGATCGGTCACGACTTTGCCACGGTGCTCGAGCGGATCAACGCGATTCGCTTGAGCGGTCCGCAAATTGACGACGCCGTGATTCTGCAATTGACCGCGCAGCGACGCATTCTGGCCGGGCTCAAGCGGCTGGAGCTGATTGATACCCGCGTCACTTCAGTAGGTTTGCAACACCTGCACGTGCTCGATAGCCTTCAGCAGCTCGATTTGACAGGCACCCGCGTTGGGCTGCATGCCATCGAATCGCTGATCAAGGAGTTGCCGCGGCTGGAAGGACTGGTGCTCCGCAATACGGGCTTGGGCTGGTGGGCGCGGCTTAAGTTGCGGTTTGCCGGTCACGATCTGACGATCACGGCCTAGCCCCTGGCCGTCGGCTCGTGACGCCTGGAAATTGCTCATCGCCGGGGGCATACTGATGGCCGCCAGCCTCGTGCCGTGCAGCCCGGTCTGGCGGCGCGCCGCTGGGTTGTAGTGCGCACGTCACCATCGTTTCAGGATTTTCGCAATGCGCTGGATATTGCTGCTGGCAGGCCTGACCTTCCTGATGAGCGATTTGCGGGCCGGCGAGTTTCGCCCGCCGGCCGTTCCGCTCGTGACGATCGACCCTTACACGAGTTGCTGGTCGATGCACGACCGCTTGGCCGGCGATTGGCCGCGGCACTGGACCGGCAAGGTGCATGCGCTATGCGGTTTCATTCGAGTGGACGGCAAGCCCTATCGATTCCTGGGCGCCGCCCCGCAAGTGGCCGATGAAGCACGGCAGCTTGAACTGCAAGTGACGGCAACCCAGTCGCGCTATCGTTTTGACGCGGGCGGAGTCGAGCTGACGGTGACTTTCACGTCGCCGCTGTTGCTCGACGATCTGGAGGTCATGTCGCGCCCGGCCAGCTATGTCACCTTTGACATGTCGGCCAAGGACGGCAAGCCCCACGCCGTGCAGCTGTACTTCGACGCTACAGGCGAATGGGTCGTTAACAAACCCAGCCAGAGCGTTACGTGGGACCGCGTGGCCGTGCCAGGGTTGCAAACAATGCGGATCGGCACCGCCGACCAGCGCGTGCTAGCGACCAAGGGCGACGACGTTCGCATCGATTGGGGGCACCTGTATCTGGCCGCGCCGCGTGGCTTGGCCGAGTGCGTCGTGGCTGCTGACAGCGTGGCCCGCGATGCTTTTGCCAAGGGGCAGGCGCCACCGCAAGAGCTCGACGCCCAGAAGCCGCGCCCGGCCGAGGACCTCTGGCCGGTGCTGTCGCTGGTGATGGACATTGGCGCCGTCGAGAAGCCCGTGCTGCGGCGACACCTGATCATTGGCTACGTCAGTTT
>CAZPED010000010.1:7617-16878 GCA_964585335.1 uncultured Planctomycetaceae bacterium
TACTTTGGCAAAAGGCTGCGCGCCTGGTGGCGTCGCGATCCGGCGATGACCGCCGAAAAGATGCTCGTCGCAGCGGAGAAGGATTATGCCCGGCTGCTGGACAAGTGCGACGCCTTCGATCGGCAGCTGGCCGAGGCGGCCGCGCTTAGCGGCTCGCAAGAGTATGCGCAGATTTGCCGATTGGCCTATCGCCAGGCCGTAGCCGCGCACAAGCTGGTGGCGGGGCCCGACGGACAGCCGCTGTTCTTCTCCAAGGAGAACTTCAGCAACGGCTCGATTGGCACCGTTGACGTCACGTATCCCTCGGCCCCCTTGTTTTTGCTCTACAATCCCACGCTGCTCAAGGGCATGCTCGAGCCGATCTTCTATTTCTCGGAAAGCGGCAAATGGACCAAGCCGTTCGCGGCGCACGACGTCGGCACCTATCCACTGGCCAATGGCCAGACCTACCCGGAGGATATGCCCGTCGAGGAATGTGGCAACATGCTCATCCTGGCTGCCGCCGTGGCCAGGGCCGAAGGCAATGCCGAGTATGCCAAGCGGCACTGGCAGTCGCTAACCACGTGGGCCGAGTACCTGCGCAAGGAGGGATTTGATCCGGCCAATCAGCTTTGCACCGACGATTTCGCGGGCCATTTGGCCCACAACGCCAACCTGTCGATTAAGGCCATCGTCGCGCTCGGTTGCTACGGGCAATTGGCCGCCGCCGTGGGCAAGCAGGACGTGGCCGCTGAATATCAAAAAGCCGCCGCGGATTTTGCCCGACAGTGGACCGAGGCCGCCGCGGCCGGCGATCACACTCGACTGACCTTCGATCGGCCTGACAGCTGGAGCCAGAAATACAACCTGGTGTGGGACAAGATGCTGGGCCTGAACCTGTTTCCCGCCGAGGTCGCCGAGAAGGAAATCGCGTTTTATCTCCAGCATCAAAACGAGTTTGGCTTGCCGCTCGATAGTCGCAAGAGCTACACGAAATCGGATTGGATTCTGTGGACGGCCACGATGGCAACGTCGCCCGAGGACTTTCAGACGCTGGTAAACCCGGTCTATCGGTTCATTTCCGAAGGGGCCAGCCGCATTCCAATCAGCGATTGGCACGAAACCAAGACCGGCAAGTCGGTGGGGTTCCGCGCGCGGTCGGTCGTCGGGGGCTACTTCATCAAAATTCTGGCCGATAGCTGGCGCTCGGCACGATGAGGGCTCTCGGCGCGGCGGGCGGGCCTTAGGCCCGCGCCACGATGCAGACGGCCCGATGAGCGAACTTGCGACGCACGATCGTCACAGCGCGAAAACCGGCCTCGGCAACCAGCCGGCAGGCCTCTTCCAGTTCACGTCGCGTGACGCCCGGGCTGCTCCACCAGTGCGGGCGCTTGGCTGCCTGGCGAACACAGAGTGCCAGCGTGCCACCGGGGCGCATCACGCGCCGCGTTTCGGCCAGGCCGCGAGCCCGGTCGGGCCAGATCCGGAAGTTACTGATCGCGCACACCTTGCTGAACTGTTGGTCCTCGAAAGGCAGCGCGTCGACCGTGGCCTGTACCAGGCTGACGCGGCCCGAATCGACCGATTCGCGGTTGCGTGCCCTGGCCTGTTCGACCATGATCGCTGAAGGGTCGACGCCCGCGATGCGCCGCGCCGCGGTTCGCTTGACAATCAGCTCAATGGCCTGTCCGGGGCCGAAGCCAATTTCGAGCACGTCGTCGTCTGGCGTAATGGCCAGCGACTCGATGGCTACGCGGTTCATCCGCTCATTGTCGCGGGCCATGAACCAGCCAATCAATCGCCCGACCAAGCCGCGCGGCAGGCAAAACTGCTTTTGCAGCAATGCCGACCAGTGCTCGCGCTCGACCCGCGCATCGACCGTGGCACCGAGCCCTGCCATGGTCGTGGGACGATTCGAACGATCGGTTGGCGAGGCAGTTTGCATGCAGTGCGGGGAAAGCAAAACGCGTGCCCAGCGCGGTTGTTGCCTATGTCCGTTTCGACGAGAACGGCTAGCGAAGCTGCGCGGCGGGCATCGGGGGATTGGTATTGGCAGGAAAATGACCAACCTGATCGTCTGCCGGCAGGGGCCAGCCAAAAACGGAAATTTACTGTGCTCAGGCGGCGGTTTGGTGAGCCGGCGGGTTTGGGCTATGCTGGAGGGTTTGCGATCGGAGCGGGCCTCCGTGGGCAGAGGACCGTAGTCCTCTCGATAAGGCAACGCGGAGACTCCGATTAACCGCAGACGATTCGATTTACTCGCGAACGATCAGATACGATGGCGGCAAAAAAATCGACTCGCGTTGCTCCGGGCATCTTTTGGTTGGCCTCGCTATTGTTTTTCGTCTCGGGAGGCACGGGCCTGGCTTACCAAGTGGTGTGGTTCAAGCGATTCTCGCACGTCTGGGGCAGTTCGAGCCTGGCGTTTGCTTCCGTCGGCGGGTCTTTCTTGTTCGGCCTGGGGCTGGGGGCTTACCTGATTGGCCGGCGAGCCGATCGGCTATTGCAGCCGCTCCGCTGGTATGGCATCTGCGAGCTTGCAATCGGGCTGCTGGCCCTGATCATTCCTTACGAAATCGCGGCTCTGCTCGATGCGTCGGTCAGCCTGTACAACAGCATTCCGGAAGAGCCGCTCGTCCGTTTTCTCGTCCAGTTTGGCATTACGCTGTTGGTGATCGGTCCGCCCTGCGTGCTGATGGGCGGGACGCTGCCGCTGTTGATTCGCCAATTGACCGCACGCGACGGTTCGCTCGACCAGGCCACGGCCTGGCTCTATGCGATCAACACCTTCGGCGCCGCCGCGGGCTGCTACCTGACCGGCTTTCACCTGCTGCCGGCATTTCAACTGCTATGGACGAACAACCTGGCGGCCGGCATAACATCACGATCGGTTTCGTCTCGTTGCTGGTAGCCGGGGCAGTGCCCTATCCCGTGCCGCGACGCGATGCGCCGGCCGAGGCCGCGCCCGCGGCTGAGCAAGGCGAGCAAGGGCGACTGGCCAGGTTGTACGCCGCTTCGGCCATGACCGGGTGTGCCGCGCTGATTCTCGAAATGACATGGACCAGGCAACTATCGCTGATACTCGGGGGCTCGACCTACGCCTTCAGCGCCACGCTGTTCGTGGTGCTTGTCGGAATTGCCCTGGGCAGCCTGTTGTTTCACTTGTGGCTCAGGCCCGTGGCCTCGTGGTCGTGGCTGCCGCTGTGCATTGTGGCGGGGCTGATCGCAACGACGCTGGTCGGCAAGCTGTTCTTGCCCGAGTTGGCCATGACGATGGCTCCCGACGAAGTACGGCAATTACGGGCCGATCCGTTGAAGAACGGCGAGCTGTGCGTGGCGGTGAGCGCGGCGCTCGAGTTTCTGCCCGCCGTCGGCATGGGGCTGTTATTTCCGCTGTTCGTGCATTTGACCCACGCCTCGGCGGCCCGGGTCGGTTCGGCGGTGGGCAATATCTATGCCTGGAACACGTTGGGATCGATCGCCGGGGCCAGTCTGACGGCCCTGATGCTCTTTCCGAACGTTGGCACGACGGGGGCGATGGGCGTGGCCGTGGGGCTTTATGTGCTGGCCCTGCTGGCCGTGCTTCCCTGGTCGACGCCCGGCGAAGTGACGCGCGCCGCCGTGGCCGGCCTGGTGGGCGCGGGGGCGGTGCTGCTGATCGGCAAACCCATCGATCCGCGGCTGACCAACATGGGATTGTACATGTACGGCGACCCCGCCAAGGCCATGGGCAATCCCCAGGGCGACCCCCAGTGGATGTCGAAGATCGAGGTAATGTCGTTCGAGGAAGGCGCCTCTTGCAACGTATTCGTCAACCGGGCGTCGCAGGTTGTCAGCCTGCGGGTCAACGGCAAGGTCGATGCCAGCAGCGGGGCCGACATGGTCACCCAGCTGGGCGCCGCCTACTTCCCGCGCATTTTGAAACCCGATGCCAAGGAGATCCTGGTCATCGGCTTTGGCAGCGGCTGCACCCCCGGCGCCAGCCTGCTGTTTCCAGACACGCGGGTCACCTGTTGCGAAATCGAGCCAGCCGTCTATGCCGCCTCGCCGTTATTTGCCGAGCAGAACCACCGGCCGCAGGAGAAGAGCCGCAAATGGCTCGAACAGCGTAATGCCGAGTTGCCGCCCGAAAAGCGGCTCAGCGAGCAGCAGATCGATGAGCGGGCCAGGTTCCAAATTCTGTTTGGCGATGGGCGCACGGCCGTGCAGGGCGCCGATCGCAAGTACGACCTGATCATCTCCGAGCCGTCGAATCCCTGGCTGGCCGGAGTCTCGAACCTGTTTACCAAAGAGTTCTTTCGCGCGGCGCGCGAACACCTGACTGACGACGGCGTGCTCGCCCAGTGGATTCAGACCTACAGTTTCACGCTTGCCGACTACCTGATGATCGTGCGCACCGCGCGGTCCGAGTTTCCGCACTCGGGCGTAATCCTACTGGCCGGCGGGCTCGACACGCTGCTGGTGGTTTCCAAGCAACCGCTGCTGCCCAGCGCGCAGCAGCTGGCGGCTTTGCAGAAAACGGTTGACGGCGTGCCCGAGATCGTGGCCGACATGAATCGCTATTTTGGCAAGTCCGACCTCCGCTCGCTGCTGGTGCGCTACTACCAGGTGGGCGAGGATCAGCTGACGGCGCTACTGGACCGCGACAAGTCGCAGACGCTGAACACCGATTTGCACTTGCGGCTGGAGTTCGACGCGCCGCTGCACTTGTTCCGCAAACTGAAGCCGGAAGAGAGCGCGACGGCCGCGCTGCAGTCGGCCGTCGACATCAAGTGGATTGAACGGCTGGCCCTGGCCAGCGGCGCGGTGCGCGGCTCCGCCGACTTCAACGCCATGCTCGGCGAGTACTATCGAGGCGTGGCCGGGTTGCGCATGACGCAGAACAAGGAGCCGGAGGCGATCTCCGCGCTCGAAGAACTGCTGAAGCTTGCTCCCAACGACGCCGCTGCCCATGCGGAACTGGCGCAGCGACTGCTTCATCAGAAAAAGGTCGAGGCCGCCGTCGACCACTTCCGCAGGGCACTGCGTTTGAGTCCGGACGTGACGGCGGGTAGCGAGAACCTGATGTGGGCCAATAACCTGGCCTGGATTCTGTCTACTAGCCAAGATGCCAAGTTGCGCGGCGGCGAGGAGGCCGTGACCTGGGCACGCAAGGTGTGCGCCGCCGATGGTCGCAAGAATCCGGCCACGCTCGATACGTTGGCCGCCGCGCTGGCCGAGTCCGGCCAGTTCGACGAAGCCGTACAGGTAGCCGAGGAGATTCTGAAGCTGGCGGCGGGCGATGCCAAGTTGACGGCCAGCACGCAGGGGCGGATTCGCTTGTTCAAAAGCGCGAAGCCGTTTCGAGAATAGTTCGCTGGTTCAGGAGGACGCATGGCACGCATTAGTCCCGTCTTGGTCGAAACGGCGCCGGCCGAGTCGCGCGCCGAGCTCGAGCGGCAGATCGCCGCCCACGGTCGCGTGACCAACATGAAGTGTACGCTGGCCCGCTCGCCGGTCGCCCTGGCCGCGCTCATGCAATGGTATCCGCTGTACGACGCGGTGGTGCCGTTCTTAGGCGTGCGATCGACAACCTTGTTCGTCCACGCAATTTCTTCGCAAACCAACTGCTTGATCTGTTCGACGTTCTTTCGCCGCTGGCTGTGCGAACAAGGCGAGAACCCCGATGCGCTGCGGCTGGACGACCGCGAGCAGACGCTTGTCGACTACGGGCGGCAGCTTGCGGTCGACGCCAACGCCGTGTCGGATGAACTGTATCGGCGGCTGGCCGAGTGGCTAAGTGAAGAGCAGATCGTGACGCTGACGGCCTTCGGCGGCCTGATGATTGCCACGAATGTGTTCAACAACGCCCTGCAGGTGGACCTCGACGAGTATTTGTTTTCGTTTCGCAAGGCCGAGTCCACCGGGGAAGCGCCCTCGCATGGCGCTAGCGACCGATGAGCGAGTTTTCCGGACGCGTGGCATTGATTACCGGCGCCGCTCATGGCCAGGGCCGCGCTGCTGCCCTGGCGCTCGCGCGCGAGGGGGCCAACATCGCCGCGCTCGACGTCGCGCGACAACTTGAGTATCCCGGGTACGGGCTGGGTACCAGCGCGGCCCTTGATGCGGTGGTTGCCGAGTGCCGCGCGCTGGGCGTCGAGGCGGCGGGCTATGTCGCCGACGTGCGCGATAACGAAGCCGTCGGTCGCGCGGTGGCCGACGTGCTCGCCCGCTGGGGCCGCGTCGACGTGCTCTTTAACAACGCCGGCATCTGCGCGTACGGGCTGGCTCACGAGCTGACCGAAGAAGCTTGGGACGCGATGCTTGATATCAATCTCAAGGGAGCCTGGATCGTTGCCCGGCACGTCATCCCACCGATGATCGCCGCCCGCCGCGGCGTGATCATCAACAACTCGTCGATCGCCGGTCTGCGCGGCATGGCGCGGCTTAGCCATTATGCCGCCTCGAAGTGGGGACTCGTCGGGCTGACCAAGTCGTGGGCCTTGGAATTAGCGCCCCACAACGTGCGAGTCGTCTCGATTCATCCCACGGGTGTCAACACGCCGATGAACGACGGCCTGGCGGCGCTCGAAGGCGCGACGCCGCGCGAGATCGCCGAGCGGTCCGCGGGCAATCTGTTGGACGTGCCTTGGATCGAGCCCGAGGATGTTGCCGCGGCAGTCGTGTTTCTGGCATCCGACAAGGCGCGCTTCGTTACGGGTTCGCAGTTCGTGCTCGATGCCGGCCTGCTGACTCGGTAGGCTTGGACAACGACGACTTGCCGGCGCCTGGATCCCTAGCTTCTTCCCCGGGGCTACGGAGTCTTGGGCCGGCAGTACGACAGTGTCAGGAGCGCATAGCCGGTCACCAGGTTCGCGTCGCCCTCCATCCAACGGCTGTCCTGGTTGACCCACGACCCGTCGGGCTGTTGCCGCTTTGCCAGCTCGGCAATCAACTCGCTGCGCCAATCGTGCTGGGCGCCCTTGGCATCGGTCAATTTGGCCTCGCGCGTGGCATCGAGCGCCTTGGCGAACAAGTGGTAGTAGTAGTACAGGCCGGCGCTGCCGAGGCCAGGATTCTCTTCGAGCGAGTAGTTCTGGCGAGCCCACTCGACGGCGGCTTTGACCCGCGGATCGTCGGCCTTGAGGCCGGCGAAGATCATGCTCTTCAGGCCCGCGTACGACATCGATCCGTAGCTACGCAGCCCGCCGTTGGCCGTTTTGCCCGCCGGGCTGCTGCCGCCGGCGGCGGGAGTGTAGTAAAAGCCACCGTCCGGATTCTTGGCGGCAAACGGCGTGGTGTTGTACTGGGTTTCGAGATTCTGGCAGCGCGAGACGAAGATGAGCGCGCGCTTGACGGCATCGTCGTCGGGGCCGTCGCCGGCCGCTTCGAGCGCCTCCATCAGGAAGTGGGTGTTCGACAGATCGGCCCGTCCGGCGCCGCCGTAGCCCACGCCGCCATAGCTGACGTCGGCCGGAGTGCGGCCTGCCTTTTCATCAGATTGCAGTCCTTTGAGGTATGCGTCGGCGCTTTTTATCACTTTGTCGTAGCGTCCGTCGGTGTTGGCCGCCGCGAAGCAGAGAATGCCCAAACAGGTTTCGTAGTTCTGAATCCTCGACTTGGGATCGAAGATTCCGCCGCTCGGCTGCACGAAACCTTCGAGGTATTTCAGGCTCTTGGCGACCATCGGGTCGTCGACCGTGCGGCCGTTGCGCAGCAAGGCCGTGGTAACAATCGCCGTGATACCCGGCCCGATCGACGAAGTGAACGAGCCATCGGCCGCTTGGCCCTTGGTGCGGAGAAAGTCGACGGCCTTTTGCACTTGTTGCTGGTAGAGCTGGGCATCATCGGCGGCGATCAGCGCACGCGCCGGCACAAGAGCCACCAGTGCGGTCGCGGCGATGGCGGCCAGGGTCAGGTACCGAAACGAAGTGGCCATGATTGCAACTCCTCACTGAATGGATGGCTTGAGCGGTTCAGAACTTGGCCCGTCACCGGCTGAATTGGCCCCTTGCATTGTACGCCGTCAGGGCGGCGGCTGGCGGTATCAGGCAATCGCCCTGGGGAGATACCCGCGCAGCGTCGCGGAAATGGTTTGGCAGTCCGTCCTGTCTGTAACGTAGGGGGCCACTCCGGGGCGGCGAAATATTGGCCTGACCGCGTCATTTTTTTCGCCACTTTTCCGATCCCAAGGTTCATGTCATCCGTGTGATTTCTATAATGGGCCCCGGCGTCAGGAAAGCAAACTTGAGGAGTGGTCGGATGTTACGATGGCACAATCGCGGCGGGCTGGTTCTGGCAGTGGCGACGCTGAGCGGATTAATGGTTGCGAGGCCGGCGCAGGCCCAGCAGCCAAAGCGTCCCAATGTGCTGTTCATCGCGGTCGATGATCTCAATCATTGGGTCGGCTATCTGGGCCGCAATCAGCAAACCCGCACGCCAAATATCGATCGCCTCGCCGCGCGCGGCGTGCGGTTTACGCATAGTTATTGCGCCGCGCCGGTTTGCAATCCCTCGCGGGCAGCGCTGATGACCGGCCTGCGCCCCAGCACCACGGGCGTCTACGAGAACAATGACGACTGGCGCAACGTCGTAACGCCCGACAAGACGCTAGTCACTACGTTTCGCAATGCGGGCTACTACACTGCCGGAGCCGGCAAGATCTATCACGAAAGCTACCGCCGCCGCAGCGAATGGCACGATTATCTGGAAGACGCTGGCACTGATCCCAAGCCAACCGGCGATACTGGTGTCGGCGGCATTCGTTTCGCGCCGCTCGATTGCCGCGATGAGGATTTGCGCGAGTGGAAGATCGTGCAGTATGGCATCGACCAGCTGGCCAAGCAGCACGATAAACCGTTCTTACTGACGATTGGGTTGCACAAGCCGCACATGCCGTGGAACGTGCCGCGTAAGTATTTTGACCTGCACCCGCTCGAGTCGATCGAGCTGCCGCCGACCAAGGCCGACGACCTGGCCGACGTGCCCCCAGCGGGCGTGCAAATGGCCAAGCGACTGGGCGATCATCGTGCCATCGTGGAATCGGGCCGCTGGAAGGAGGCGGTGCAAGCTTACCTCGCGGCCATTTCGTATGCCGACGCCATGATTGGTCGCCTGATCGACGCGCTCGACGCCAGCTCGCACCGCGATAGCACGATCATCGTCTTTTGGGGCGACCACGGCTGGCACCTGGGCGAAAAAGAACACTGGCGCAAATTCGCGCTCTGGGAATAAGCAACCCGGGCTCCGCTGATTTGGGTTGCGCCGGGCGTCACTAAGCCGCAGGGCGTTTGCGACCGCACG
>CAZPED010000011.1:0-16752 GCA_964585335.1 uncultured Planctomycetaceae bacterium
CCCCCGATGACTCCCACCCCGTTCGACCAATTGCAGTCCGACCGCGACCAGTCTGGACTGAGCGCGCTGTTCGACAGGCTGACCGCCACGCTCAAGGCGGAACACAAATACCACGACTTGTTCGACGCGCTGCTGATGCGCTCGCGGCAACAGCTAGGGCTGCCGGCCGTGATGGGCACGTCGCTCGACGACGTCGAGGAGCCCGCTCGCTCGCAGTTGGAGGCGGCCTATCTCGATGCCTGCCGCGAGGTGGGCACGCTGCTGCTCGACGAAGGCAAGCTGCGCGAGGCCTGGATGTACTTGCGCCCCGTGGGCGACAAAGCCCTCGTGGCCGCGGCGCTGGCCCGCGCCACGGTGACCGACGAGAACTTGCAGGACCTGATCGAAATCGCGCTGCACGAGGGCGTGGCGCCCACCGTCGGCTTCGAGCTGGTGCTCAAGCACTACGGCACGTGCAACGCCATCACGACGTTCGAAGGCGCACTGTTGAATCGTCCCCGCGCCGATCAGCAAGCCGCGGCGGCCTTGCTGATTCGCACGCTGCACGACGAACTGCTGGCCAACGTGCGCTCCGACATTGCCCGGCAAGAGGGGCAGCCGCCGACAGAATCGACGCTGGCCGAACTGGTGGCCGACCGCGATTGGATGTTCTCGGACTACAACTATCACATCGACACGACGCACCTGGCCTCGACGGTGCGCTTCGCCCGGCTCGTGGAAGACCCACAGCTGCTGGAATTGTCGTATCAGCTCACCGCGTATGGGCGCAGGCTGAGCAAGCAGTTCCAGTTCGCCGGCGACGAGCCGTTTGGCGACGTCTATCCGAGTCATGGCCTGTTCTTCGCCGCGCAGCTGGGCCGGCAGGTCGACGAGGCGCTGGCCGATTTTCGCGGCAAGGCCGAACAGCTCGATCCGCAAGAGCACGGCACGGCGCCGGCCGAGGTCTACATCGCACTGTTGGCCCGGCTGGGGCGCTACGACGAAGCCATCGAGGCCAGCGCGCGGCTGGTGCCCCTGGGGGCTCGGGTCAGCGGCTTTGCGCCCAGCATGTTCGAGCTCTCGCGGCGGTCGGGCCATTTCGAGCGGCTGCTCGACGTGTGCCGCCAGCGCGGCGACCTGGTGGGTTTCGCGGCGGCGCTGGTCGAGCAGCAGCTGACTCGTGCCCAGTGATGCCGGCCTGGCCAAGCTTGGGTTCCTTGCCGTTCGGCCGCCGAGCGCAACAAAAAAGCCTGCCCGGGACTTGTGTCCCGGGCAGGCGTGATGGACCTCACTCGCAACCTTGGCGTTTGCGAGCTTAGTTGTGACGGACCACCTTGCTGCTGGCGCTGTAGACGCGACGGCTCTTCAGCGACGCCGAGGGATCGGCAGTCGGAGCCGGCGGCATCGGAGCAGCGTCGTCAGCCGGGGCCGCACCCGCAGCCGGGGCACCGCCGCCGCAGCCGCACGAGGGCTCTACGTTGGCAGCACAACCTGCGTTGCAGGCATTGCAGGTGTTGCAGCCGCTGTTGCAGCAGGGCTTCTTGCAGCAGCGGTGGCAGCTGAAGATGTCCAGCAGGCAACGGTGGCAGTGACGGTGGCAGCAGCTCTTCTTGCAGCAGTTACCGCAACCGCTGTTGCAACCGGTGTTGCAACCGCAAGCCGGTTCGGCAGCGCAGCTCGGGGCGGCAGCACAAGCCGGTTCGGCAGCGGCGCAGCTCGGGGCGGCACAGCTGGGAGCGGCTTCAGCAGCGCAGCTCGGGGCGGCACAGCTGGGAGCCGCACAGCTCGGGGCGGCGCAACCGGTGTTGCAACCGCTGTTGCAGCAGCCACGGTGGTGGCAGCAGCCGAACAGGTGATCGTGCAGACCGGCCAACAGACCGCGGCAGCAACGGGTGCGGCAGCGGGGCTGGCAGCACGAGGGTGCCGCACAGCAGGAGGGTTCGGCGGCACAGCTGGGCGCGGCGGCGCAAGCGGGTTCGCAACCTTTGTCGCAACCGCAGGACGGCGCCTTTTGGCAACAGCTGTTGCAGCCGCAGTCGTTCAGGCCAAGCATGCGGTCCAAGAGCTCAAAACCAAAGCTCTGGCTGCACAGGCCTACGCTGACTACGAGCGCTCCAAAAACCATGTTCCATTTCATCGAGCAACGTCTCCTTTACTTGAACTGCGGATAGCGTGCACCCTACGCGGCACAGCACGTCGCGAACATTGGCGCTTTCGCGCGTTTGTGACGCGGCGACAACCAGCCATTAGCTCTCTACAAATGCAGAGCCGACTTCGGTGTGTTTTGGTGGCTATTGCCAGGTGGGGAAGGTGGGGTCGAAACCAGCAGTTCACACGGTTTGTTGCGCCAGGACCGGTCGAGCCAATCCTTGACTCGAAAAGTCCGATCCGGTTGCCCTGACGCGCCCTTGACGTGCCTGGGTGGCACGTGATCCTCGGCAGGTAACACTAAGCGTATCGGCAGCCCCGCGCAGAGCGCTTGAGCACTCAGAAGTATTTTTCAGCGAATGGTTTACAACGACTGTTAAGTAGAGATTGCCACGCGCGTAAGGGGGTGAAACCTTGCCGATTGCAACGCGCTGCTAGCTGCCAGATTGGCCTGCCCCACGGCCATCTGGTATCGTGAGCGTAACGGTCCGCGAAACTTGACCGGCGCCTCGCCACGCTACGCTTTGCCCAACGCGCAATCCACGGCCGCCGAAGAACCACGCCCCCACCGTCAGCCACCCGCAAGGCTACCCAGCTTCTCGATCGCCAGGCCCGCCGATATGTCCACCCCCAACTCGGCCGCGCGACCCGTGATCGTCGACTTTGACGAACTTCCGGGCGTGGCCTGCCCCTGTGGGGTCGCCCGCCGCGCGTTTGCCGACGAAAATCAGTTTCCCGGGACGGTTCACCGCACCCAGATCACGGCCGACGCCCGCGCGCACTACCACCGCCGGCTCACCGAGGTCTACTACATATTAGAGTGCGCGGCCGCAGCGCAGATGGAGCTCGACGGCCAGCAGGTGCCCATACACCAGGGCCAATGCGTGCTGATTCCCCCCGGAGTGCGGCACCGCGCAATCGGCCCCATGACGGTGCTGGTTATCGTGTACCCCAAGTTCGATCCAGCGGACGAGTGGTTCGATTGAACCCAAGGTCGCTCAACCCAAGCGTGCTACGGCCGAGAGCTAACAAAAAGGTAAGGGCGAAGACGCAAAACCCGTGCGGATTTGACGTGCCGGCGCTCCCCGGCGCGGCTTGCTCCCTCGCACGGACCGTCGTATCCTAGTTTTAGCCCCCGACCCGCCGCCGTCTCCGGCAAACCTTACCCAGCCCACACACCTGGTGAATCCGATATGAATTCCTCGCGTACGCCCTCGTGGCTCGTTCGTTCGCTCGTCACCGCGATCGCCTGCGCGGCGCTGGGCACCAGCGCCGTACTGGCCGCCGACGTGGATCCCATGGATTGGCCCAATTGGCGCGGACCCGAGCAAAACGGCATCTCGCGCGAGACGGGACTGATCGACAGCTGGGACCCCAGCAGCGGCGAGAATGTGCTCTGGACGAACGATGAGCTGGGGAGCATTTCGACCCCCATCGTCATGCGGGGCAAACTCTACACGCTTGTGCGCTCCGAGCCGGGCACCCCGCGCGAAGGCGAGAAGGTCATTTGCGTTGATGCCGCCACGGGCAAGAAGATCTGGGAAAACAAGTTCAACGTTTACCTGTCCGACGTGCCGGCCGAGCGCGTCGGCTGGTCGTCCTGCGTGGGCGACCCCGCCACGGGCCACGTCTACGCGCTGGGCGTCTGCGGCCTGCTCCAATGCATTGACGGCGAAACGGGCAAGACGATCTGGAAGCACTCGCTCAACGAAGAGGTCGGTTTGCTCACCACCTACGGCGGGCGCACCAACCTGCCAGTGCTGTTCGAAGACCTGGTCATCATTAGCGGCGTCACCACGGGCTGGGGCGACGTTGCCCGGCCGGCTCATCGCTTCATGGCGTTCGACAAAAAGACCGGCGAACTGGTCTGGGTCAACGGCACGCGTCCGCTTCCCGAAGATACGACCTACAGCACGCCGTTTTTGGCCACGCTCAACGGCCAGGCCGCGCTGGTGTTCGGCTCGGGCGACGGCGGCGTCTACGCCTGGCAGCCCCGCACCGGCAAACAAATCTGGTCGTTCATGCTCTCGCGTCGCGGCATCAACACCTCGCCCGTCGTCGAGGGCAATCGGGTGTACATCGGCCACGCCGAAGAGAACCTGGAAAATTCGACGATGGGCGCGATCGTCGCCATCGACGGCGCCAAGACCGGCGACATCACCAAAACCGGCGAAATCTGGCGCAATCCCGGCATGGTGGGCAAAAGCTCGCCGCTGGTGGTCGATGGCCGCGTGTATGCCTTCGACGACGGCGCCAAGCTGTATGTGATCGACGCCAACACGGGCAAGTCGATCGGCAAGCCAGTGAAAATGATCGGCACGATCATGCGCTCCAGCCCGGTGTATGCCGACGGCAAGATCTTTGCCTGCACGACCAGCGCCTGGCACATCTTCGACGTCACGAAGACGGGCGCGAAGCTTTCGCACAAGTTGCGGCTGAGCGAAGAGGATGAAGTCACGGCTTCGCCGATCGTCTCGCATGGCCGCATTTATGTAACGACAGGCGCCCGCATGTACTGCCTGGGCAAGAAAGACGCCAAGCCGAGCGCGACGCCGCGCCCCGAGCTGGCCCAGGAAACTCCGCGTGGCTCGGACGACGAGCCGGCACTGGCCCAAGTCGTGCCGGCCGAGGTACTGCTCAAGCCAGGCACGCATCAGAAGTTCACCGTGCGGCTATTCAACGCCCGCGGACAGTTCCTGCGCAACACGCCGGCCAGCTTCTCGCTGTCGGGCCCTGGCGAAATCAACAAGGAAGGCAACTACCTGGCCGCCTCGGAGCCTGCCCACACGGCCACGATCCTCTCGGCCAAGGTGAACAACCTGCAAGCGCAGGCCCGCATTCGCGTCGTGCCCGATCTGCCCTGGAAGTTCGACTTCGCCGACGGCGAAGTGCCGGTCACCTGGATTGGCGCTCGCTACCGGCACGTGGTGCGCGACGTCGACGGCGAGAAGGTGATGGTCAAGGTGACGACCATTCCCAAAGGCACGCGCAGCCAGTCGTGGATGGGGCACACCGACTTCCACGACTACACGGTGCAAGCCGACGTCCGCGGCGCGCTGACCAATAACAAGCTGCCCGATGCCGGCGTGATCGCCCAGCGTTACACGCTCGATCTGATGGGCGCCAGCCAGCAAGTGCAAATCCGCTCGTGGACGCCGCAGCTGGGGCGGTTCAGCAAGTCGGTGCCGTTTGCCTGGCAGCCGAACACCTGGTACACGCTGAAATTCCGGGCCGCCACCGACGGCGGCAAGGCCGTGCTCAAAGGCAAGGTCTGGAAGCGCGGCGAAAAAGAGCCGGAAGCCTGGACCATCGAGGCCGTCGACGAGGAACCGAACCTGAATGGCAGCCCAGGCTTGTTCGGCAATGCCAACGATTCGGAGATCATGATCGACAACATCTCGGTCACCAAGAACACGAAGTAACCACGGATAGCCTTACAGCGGCCGCGCAACTGGCCGCGTTTCAAACCAACGACTGTCACGTTTCGGAGAGATGATTCGCATGAAGACGGCTCAAGCACTACTGTCGCTGCTGATCCTGCTGGGTTTGGCCGCGTTCGGCGTCAGTCAACTCACCGGGGCGCCTCCGCAACCGGCCGCCAAGGCACTGTTGGCCAAAGCGGCGCCGAGCAAGCCGTCGCTGCTCTCGCCCAACAATCCGCCGCGTGGCGTCGGCGCGCTCGACTGGGGCCAGTGGGGCGGCTCGAGCGTGCGCAACAACACGCCCGAGGGCAAGAATATTCCGACCGAGTGGAACATCGGCTCGTTCGATCCCAAGTCCGGCGCCTGGGACAAGTCGAGCGCCGAAAACGTCGTCTGGGTCGCATCGCTGGGCTCGCAATCGTATGGCAACCCCGTGGTGGCCAACGGCCAGGTTTACGTGGGCACCAACAACGGCGCCGGCTACCTGAAGCGTTACCCGGCCACGATCGACCTGGGCGTGCTGGTTTGCTTTAACGAGAAAGACGGCAAGTTCCTCTGGCAGCACTCGAACGAGAAGCTGCCCACCGGCCGTGTGCACGACTGGCCCCTGCAGGGCGTTTGCGCCACGCCGATGGTCGAAGACAACCGGCTGTGGTACGTCACCAATCGCGGTGAAGTGGTCTGCCTCGACACCAAGGGCTTCTACGACAACAAGGACAACGGACCGGTCACCAAGGACCCGGGCCGACTGTTCGATATCGTCCGCAACGACGACCCGGCCAAGGATCGCCTGGCCGGCGTGCTCAAGGACCTCAAGGCCGGCAAGGCCGATAGCCTGGCCGCCGACTTCAAGGCCGCCGGTCTGCCGCTGCCCGAGAAGGTGAGGATCACTCCCGACGGCGCGAACTTCAAGCTGACCTTCACGCCGGCCAGCGGTGTCGAGCGGGAAGTAGTGCTGCGGATGGAAGGCCCCCGGTTGTCGGTCTACAAGCTGATCAACACCGACGACAAGGACGAGGCCGACGTGATCTGGCGCGTCAACATGATGAAAGAGCTGGGCGTCTCGCAGCACAACATGTGCAGCTGCTCGGTGACCACCGTGGGCGATATTCTCTACGTCAACACCTCGAACGGCGTCGACGAAGGGCACATCAACTTGCCCGCCCCCGTGGCCCCCACGTTCATCGCCATGGACAAGAACAACGGCAAGGTAATTTGGGCCGACAACTCGCCCGGCACCAACGTGCTGCACGGCCAATGGTCGTCGCCGGCGTATGCCGTGCTCGGCGGCGTGCCGCAAGTGCTGTTTGGCGGCGGCGACGGCTGGCTGTATAGCTTCCGCGGCGACGGCACGGCCAAGAACGGCAAGCCCGAGCTGCTTTGGAAGTTCGATTGCAATCCCAAGGAATCGAAGTACGTGCTGGGCGGCCGGGCCGACCGCAACCACATCATCGGCACGCCGGTGATCTACGAGGGGCTCGTCTACATCGGCGTCGGAGAGGACCCCGAGCACGGCGAAGGCGTGGGCCACCTGTGGTGCATCGATCCCACGAAGCGCGGCGACGTCAGCCCCGAGCTGGCCTTTAACGTCAACGATTTGTCGAAGCCGATTCCGCACCACCGCATGCAGGCCGTCAATAAAGAGGCCGGCGAAGTGGCCCGCGCGAACCCCAACTCGGCGGCCGTCTGGCACTACGCCAGCTACGACTCGAACAAGAACGGCAAGATCGAATTCGAAGAGACCATGCACCGCACCTGCGGCACCGTGGCCATCAAGGACGGCTTGCTGTTCGTGGCCGACTTCAGCGGTCTGTTCCACTGCCTGGACGCCAAGACCGGCATTCCCTACTGGACGCACGACATGCTGGCCGCGGCCTGGGGCTCGCCAATGATCGTCGAAGGCAAGGTCTACATCGGCGATGAGGACGGCGACGTCAGCGTCTTCAAGCTCGACAAGAAGATGGAGCTGCTGGCCGAGAACAGCATGTCGAACTCGGTGTACAGCACGCCGGTCGTGGCCAACAACACGCTGTTCATCGCCAACAAGGACCACGTGTTTGCCATTCGCTCCGAAAGCGAAGGCGGCGACGAAAAGTAGCCCGCCCCCGGCTTGGAGCGCGTCATGAAACGAGTGCTGAACGTGGGGCAATGCGCCATGGATCATGGCGCCATCCGCCGCCTGATCGAGCGCAGCTTCGGGGCCGAAGTCGTGCCGGCGCATAGCCGCGACGAAGCCCTGCGCCAGCTGCGGGCCAGCGAGTTCGATCTGGTGCTCGTCAATCGCAAGCTCGACGCCGACTACAGCGACGGGCTCGAAGTGTTGCACGCCATCAAGGCCGATGCCCAGCTCCGCGAACTGCCCGTCATGCTCGTCAGCAACTACGCTGACGCCCAGGCCGAGGCCATCGCCGCAGGCGCCGTGGCCGGATTCGGCAAATCGCAATACGACGACCCGCAAACACTCGAGCGGCTGGCCGCCGCGCTCGGCTAACCCTGCCGCTGGCATGGTCCGGCCAATCCTGGCCGCGGTGGTTCGCCTACTTGACCTTGTACTTCGGCTGCACGATGGCCGACTCGTCGAAGGTCACGTGGTTGATCGTGCTCCGCTTGTCGGTTGTGTAGACGATGTGTACCTTGCCGTCCTTGCCCTGGATGGCGTAGGGATAGCCGTAGTCGTGATCGCCCAGTCCGATGTTCCGCCGGTAGGGATACGTGCGGTCGCCGTCGGTCGATATGGCCACGGTCAGCGGCGTGCGGTCGATCGGGCTGTCGTTGTAGACCAGCAGCAGCTTGCCGCTGGCGAGCTTGATGAAGTCGACGGCGGCGTTGGGATTGGGAAACTCGGTGTCGCGCCCTTCGCTCCAGGTGCGCCCGCCATCGTTGGATTCGCCGCGGACGATGAAGCCTTCGGTGCCGGGTCCGTAGCCGCCGCCCCGCCGGCAATAGGCCACCAGGTGATCCTTGGAAAGCTGCACGACCGAGGGCTGAATGTTCCCCTTGGGCGAGCGAATGATGCCCGAGGAGGTCCAGCGCTTGGTCTTGGTATCGAACCGCAAGAATCGCGAGGTGCTGTCGGCTCCCACTTTCTCGGTGTCAAAGCCGGTTTCGTGGTAGATCGGCAGCAGGTAATCGCCATTGTCGAGCAACAGTGGCCGGCTGCGGACCATCATGCCTTCTTCCAGGGCCACGAAGAACGAATCGCTCCAGGTTTGCGCGCCGTCGCGCGAGATCTTGGCCTTGATGCGCGACGTGCTCCAGGTATCGCCAAAACGGCAGACGTAGAACAGCCAGACCAGCCCGTCGGGCGCTTGCCAGACAACGCCGTTGCCATCGGAATAGAACGGCGTGTCGGCGATGATCTGGGGAGCCGACCACTTCGACTCTCCCTTCTTCTTGCGCATGCCGTAAACGGCGGTCACGTCAGCATACTCGCCGTCGCCGCCGTAGTAGGCAATGTACAGATCGCCGTTGCTCAGTTCTTCGACCGAGGCGGGGTGTTTGTACTTGCCGGGGAACTCGGTACCGATGACGCGCTCGTAAACAATGTCGTCGGCGCCCCAGGCCACGCCGGCCAAAGCAATCATCCCCAGGGCAATGGTCATCGCGCGTCGTATCACGGCTGGCTCTCCTCGATCTCTGTCGCTCAAGTGGGTCATCGCAAGGCAGCAGGGCTATTGTAACTGTGCGCCCCAGCGCCCGCACCCGGCGGGCCCGATTGAACTGGATTTTTGCCCGCGCAGCGATTACATTCAGGCACGAATTGCCCGCGCGTCGTTCCCGCCCGCCAGCCACCACGAACCCCCGCCTGGGTCTCGCCATGCACGCCATCTCGCGATTGGCCTTTTGCGCTTTGTGGTACTTGGCGCTCGCTGTGCCAGCCAGCGCCGCTGAGCACGGTTCGCTGGTAATCATCGGCGGCGCGCTGCGTTATAGCCAGACCGATGTCTGGAACCGCATCGTGACGCTGGCCGGAGGACAGGGGGCCAAAATCGCCGTGCTGCCGGTCGCTTCCAGCGAGCCGCTGGTCGGCGGCAGCCGCACGGTCGACACGCTGCGGGCCGCCGGCGCCGACGCGTTCCTGGTGCCGCTCTATCTGGAACCGGGCCAAACCTCGCTGGCCAGCAAGGCGAACGATCCCGAACTGGTTGCGCAAGTGCGCGCGGCCAGCGGCGTGTACTTTATCGGCGGCTCGCAAGAACGCATTACCCAGGCGCTCGGCTCCACCGGCGCTCCCCGCACACCGATGCTCGAAGCCGTCTGGGACGTCTATCGCCGTGGCGGCGTCGTGGCCGGCACCAGCGCGGGCGCGGCCGTGATGAGCCGCATGATGTTTCGCCAATCGCGCGGCATCGTGCAGGTGCTGCAAGGCGGACTGCAAGTCGGCCAGGAACTGGTGCCGGGCCTGGGCTTTCTCGACGACGGCTGGTTCGTCGAGCAGCATTGCCTCGCGCGCGGTCGTTTCGGTCGCACGCTCGTGGCTATGTCCGCGCTGGGCGTAAAGCACGGGGTGGGCGTCGACGAGAACACGGCCGTCGTGGTTGAAGACGGCCGCACGATGAGCGTGATCGGCTATCGCGGCGCGATTCTGCTCGATTTGTCCGAAGCCAAGAGCTCTCGGGGCGATAACGGCTTCGAGCTCAGCAACGCCCGGCTCAGTTATCTCGACCGCGGCGACTCGCTCGACATGCAGCGCCACGAGTTGACGCCGGCGGCCGACAAGCGCGGCCAGACTGATGTGGTATTGGCCAGCGCCATCACGCCCAGCGAGCAGCCCAAGCGCGAGCCCTACGTCGTGGCCGACATTCTGGGGCGCGAAACGGTCGTCGACGTGCTGGCACGCGTCGTCGATGGTGGGCACTCCGAGGCCGTGGGCCTGGCCTTCGACGCGGCCCAAGCACTGCAAGGCCCCACGACCGGCTTCGAATTCCGCTTCTATCGTGGCGCCGACAGCCGCGGCTGGACGACCCACACGCGTGGCGACGCCGCCGTCACGGTGGCCAACGTGCACCTCGACATTCGCCCGGTAAAAATCGCTGGCCCGCTCTACGGCAAATAGCCGGCGGGGCAACCCGACAAGCGATTGGCTGATTCGGCCGATTGACCTACCACGCATGGGTGGTATAGTCATAGCCGCCATGACCGACGAATTCCAATTCACCCCCAAGCCGGCGGCACCCAAGAAGCGCAAGCGCAATCAGACGGCGCCGATGATCGCCTCGGTCGTTACGCCAGCGATCGTCATGATCGGCTTTCTGGTCTACCTCGATCGCAAGGGTTTTTTCGAACCGCCGACGGTCGTTCGCAACGAGGGCGTCCCGCGGCCCGATCCGGCTTCCAAGCGACGCGTCGATCCGGACGGAGGCAGATTCTTCCCCGAAACGAACCGGCGTCGACCGCTTCCGCCAGCCGAACCACGACCGGGCGAAGGCGCCCGCAATGCGCCTCCCGCCGGCGGCAACGTTGCCGACCCGGTCATGAATCAGTTTCCGCACGATCAACCGGTGGCCGTCAGCCATCCGCCCCGCACGGGCTGGCCCGCCCAGTGGGAGCTCGTGCTCGACGCCGAGGGCAAGGAGCGATTCGTCTCCGAGGATCTCGCCGTGACGCGGTCAGATCATGCGCGCAAGCTGGAGCCCGGCGGTCCGGTCTGGGTTTACTTCGACGCGCAGCGGGGCAAGCCGGTCGCTTGCTTTCAGTTGAGCGCCAAGCGCCCGCTGAAAATCGGCCTGGTCGACCCGCAATTTGGCGGCATGGCGCTCGTGGCTGCCGACGCGAATCACGCGCCGTTGAGCATCGAGTTTCGCGATCACAAGCGTCATGGCACGCTGCGACAATTCGCCTCCGACGGCAGCACCCGAATCGTGGTGCGATACCATCACGGCCAGCGGCTGCACGCCTGCGTTTGCGATCAGAGCCGGCCGGCTTACCTGGTCGACTACAAGAACGCCGGCACGCCCAGCGAGTTCTTCGTGGAGTTGGAGAATCATCAGGTCATGGCCAGGCCGGTGAATCGCGGCGACAAGTCGCAGGCAGAGCGGGCCGACCTTTACGCAGGCCGCCTGAGCGAGCTCGAATCGGCCGCCAACGAGCGCGAAGCCGAGTGGCGCCAAAAATTCTCCGCCTGGGTTCGCGACTGCAACGACCAGATCAAGAAAGCCATCGGCTCGAAAACCACGCCGCCCGACAAGAAAAAGGCCGGCGAGGAGAAGGTTAAACAGCTCCGCGCCGATCAATCGAAGCTGTGCGAGACCTTTCTGAACGCCTACTAGCGGCGCGCGAGCAAGAGGCGGAGCACAGCGCGCCGGGCCGGGCCCGACCGGGCAGGTCAGTCCTCGTACAAGAACACGCGGGTCTTGCCGTCGCGCGTGATATAGCCGCGATACATACCCTCGGTATTAAAGGGCGCGGTGAAGTTGCCCTGGGCGTCGAGCGCGATCACGCCCCCCTCGCCGCCAGCGGGTTTCAGCTTCCGCTGGATCACTTCGGCGGCCGCTTGCTCGATCGACAGGCGTTTGTATTTGACCAGCGAGGCAATATCGTGCGCCACCGCGTAACGAATGAAGTACTCGCCGTGACCCGTGGCCGAGACGGCGCAGGCCTCGTTGTCGGCATAGGTGCCGGCGCCGATGATCGGCGAATCGCCGACGCGGCCGTACATCTTGTTCGACATGCCGCCGGTCGAGGTGCCCGCGGCCAGGTTGCCGGCCGCGTCGAGTGCCACGGCCCCCACCGTGCTCCAGGGCTGGTCGTGCGTCGAGGCCTGCGGCAAGCCAGTTTGCTTGCCCGCGGCTTTGGCTTCCTCCTGCCAGACTTTCTGGATCTGCTTCCAGCGTTTCTCGGTCCAGAAATACGACGGGTCGACAATCTCGAGACCGGCCTGGGTGGCGAACACCTCGGCGCCGCGCCCCACCAGCATCACGTGCTTGCTGCGCTCCATCACCGCGCGGGCCGCCGAGATCGGGTTCTTGATGATGCCCACGCCGGCCACGGCGCCGGCCCGTTTTGATTTGCCCTCCATGATCGAAGCGTCCAGCTCGTTGCGCCCTTCGTGCGTGAACACGGCTCCCTTGCCGGCGTTGAACTCGGGCGCGTCCTCGAGCACGCGGATAGCCGCTTCGACGGCGTCGAGGCTCGTGGCCCCGGGCTGTTGCAGCCGTTTGTAGCCGGCTTGCAGGGCCCGATCCAGTTCGGCCCGCAGCACCTTGGCCAGTTCGGGGGTCATTTCCGGTTTGTCGGCCGCGATGCCGCCATGAATGCCCAGCACGACCTGTGGGGCGGCGTTTTCTGCGCCCAGGGCCGACAGCGCCGGCAACACGCTCAGCACCGCCAACGAAGACAACCAGTGGTACGACATCATGGCCTCGAGATCCGCTGCGTGAACAATCGTGTGTGGTGCGTGCGCCAGGTTTCCTTCGCCAGGATAGGCGCTCGCCCGCCGGCTGGCAATCGCTCGACCTTTAGCGTAGTCGCTCGCGCAAGGCCGCTTCGATCGCGCCGAAAACGCCTTCCCAGTCGCCCCGCCGCTGTTGGCGGAACAGACGCATCGTCGGGTACCAAGGATTGTCGCTACGGCCCAGCAGCCAGCGCCAATCGGGCACATGCGGCAGTGCCACCCACACCGGGGCCGCTATCGATCCCGCCAGATGCGCGGGCGACGAGTCGCAGCTGATCACCAGGTCAAGGTTTCGCACGATGGCCGCGGTGTTGTAAAAGTCCCCCAGGCGCTGGCCAAAATCGACAACCGGCTTGTGGCCCGCCCAAGTCGCCAACTGCTCGCTGCCGACTCCCATCTGCAAGCTGAACAGCCGCACGCCGTCGAGGCGTGCCAACCGTTCAAAGTGTTGCAGTGGAAAAGACCGCTCGTGGTCCAGCAGATTGTTCGGGTCGCCCTGCCAGGCAATACCGATCTTGAGGCCTTCGTACCCACTCAGCTCCTTGCGCCACTGCTCGACCAGTTCTTCGCCGGGCTTCAAGTACGGCACGTCGCAGGGAATCGTCTCTTGCCTCGTGCCAAATACGGCTGGCAAACTCGGCAAGGGCGACCACACGTCGATCGGCGGGCAGGGAGCGCCCGACGTGACGACCGCATCGACTCCCGCGCAGGTGGCCAGCAATCGCGCCAGCGCCGGTCGGCAGTCGACCAGCACGATACCGCCTCGCTGTTTGACCAGGAGGGCATAGCGGACGAATTGCATTGCGTCGCCCATACCCTGTTCACACCCCAGCAGGATCGTGCGTCCCTCGAGCGGCTCGCCATGCCAGCGACGTCGATCGCTAAGCGGCGGTGCAGCGCCCTGGCAGCGGGTGCGCCACTCGTAATACGGCCAGCCTTCGGCAAAGCGGCCCGCCAGCAGCAGGGCCAAGCCCAGGTTGCAGCGGGCTTGCGCTACCGCGGGCTCGAAGCGCACCGTTTGCCCTGCATTAACTTGCGCCTCGGCGGCCACGGGCTGCGCCTCGACGGCCCGCTGCAAGAACACCAGGGCCTCGTCCAACTGGCCCATTTCTTTCAGCAGGTCGCCCAGGTTCACCAGCGGCACGACGGCATTGGGCTGCAGCGCCACGGCTTGCCGCAAGAGCACTTCGGCTTGGTCGTACGCTTTGAGCTGCCCGAGCAGCGTGGCCAGGTTCGTCAGCGCTTCGACACTTTGGGGCCGCAAGCGCACGGCGTGGTGAAAGGCGGTCGCTGCCTCGGCAAGCTGGCCGACCGCCTCGAGCGCGCAGCCCAGATTGAAGCTGGCCTCGAAGTCTTGCGGTCGCAGCGCCGCGGCGCGGCGCAGATAAGGCAGTGCTTCGGCGCGAAGCCCCGACTGGTCGAGCAGCAGCCCCAAGGCGAGTATCGCCAGATCGTAATTCGGCTCGATTGCCACGGCCTGCTGCAAATGCGCGATGGCCAGGCCGCGTTGGCCTTGCGCGTCGAGCGTGGTAGCCAGGTTGTAGTGCGCTTGCGCGAAGCGCGGCCGCAGGCCGATGGCGCGTGTCAAGCAGGCGATGGCCGCGTCATATTCGCCGCGCGCGGCATGGTCCAGACCTTGTTGATTCTCGCGCGCCGCGAGTTGTTCAAGCGGATCATTCATGTTGAATTGAAACATTCAGCGCCGCGGCCGAGCGTGTGGCACGCCGGAACGGCAAGCCTTACTGACCAATATTACCAGCGGCCCGCGGGCAATTCCGCTCGGGGCAACAAATGCCGAGATTTCGGACACGCCCGCGGGAAAATGCGCGGAACATCGCTCGCTGATCTGTTGAGTTGTCATTGGTAACTACACAGTTGTGCGATAATCGACACAGCTGACAAGACCGCTACGCGGTCATCTGCAATGGCCTTAGCATGGGCAAAAACGGCCGCAGGCCCATCGCACGCCCCGTCGATTCATCACGCATAATTGTTGTTCCAAGGTAGTGCATTCGCACCCGGCCGTCAGCGACGCAAGTGCCCCTTGTCCCCCGTGTAGAGCGGTTGCGGCTCACGCCGGGCTCAACGATGATGGGGCACTCGCTACTCGTTACAGAAAGCTAGTTACCTATGTCCGACGTGTCCGATTCGCAAACGCCTCCGGCGCGCGAAACCGCCGCAGGCTTTGCCGCGGCGCAAGTGATTCTTAAGCCTCGCAAAGCGCGTCCCTTCTACGGCCGCCATCCTTGGGTGCTCGATTCGGCCGTGGCCCGCGTCGAAGGCAACGTGGTCGACGGCGACGTCGTCGACTTGCTGACCGACGCGGGCAAGTTCGTCGCCCGGGGAATTTACAACAGCCGCAGCCGCATTCGCGTGCGGCTCTACACCTGGCACAACCACGAAGCCCTCGACACGGCCTTCTTCAAGCGCCGCCTGCAAACGGCCATCGCCTTGCGGAACCAATTGGGGCTCGACGACTCCGAGGGAGCGGCGCGGCTCGTGTTCAGTGAAGCCGACGGCCTAAGCGGGCTGGTCATCGACCGCTATGCCCGCTGGCTGGCCGTGCAAGTGACGGGGCTGGGCATGGCTCGCCGGCTCGACGACCTGGTCCGCCTGCTGGTCGAGCTGGTCAGCCCCCGCGGCATTTTTATTCGCACCGAGAAAGGCGTCGCCTCGGCCGAGGGGATCGAGCTGCGCGACGGGCTGTACTGGGGAGACGCGCCGTCGGGACCCGTGTTCATTCACGAAAACGACCTGCGCTACGGCGTCGACCTGGCCGAAGGGCAAAAGACCGGCTTCTATCTCGACCAGCGCGACAACCGCCGCGTGGCCGCCAGGTATTTTACTAATCGTCGCGTGCTCGACATGTTCTGCTACAGCGGCGGCTTCAGCCTCAACGCCGCCGTGCACGGCGGCGCTCGCGAGATCCTGGGCATCGACTCCAGCGCCAAGGCCGTGGCCCTGGCCCGCGCCAATGCCGAATTGAACGGCGTGACCACGGCCCGCTTCGAGGCCATGGACTGCTTCGAGGCCTTGCAATCGCTGGCCCAGCAGCGCGAACGTTTCGGCGGCGTGGTGGTCGATCCGCCCAAGTTTGCCCGCAGCCGCAGCTCGGTCGACGAGGCGCTGCGCGCCTATCACAAGCTCAACCGGCTGGCCGTCGACGTGCTCGAACCGGGCGGCATCCTGGTCACGTGCAGTTGCTCGGGGCATGTCTCGCGCGAGGACTTCTTGTACATGCTGCTGGGCGTGGCCGAACAGTCGGGTCGCGACTTGCAGGTGCTTGATATGCGCGGCGCGGCGCCCGATCACCCGCTCAGCGTCACCTGCCTGGAAAGCGAATACCTGAAGTGCTTTCTGTGCCGCGTCGTCTGACGGGCGCCAGGCGAAGTATCAGCTGCCGCGGTACAGCTTCTGCACCGAGTCGCGCATGAGCACGATGATCGTAAATACGCCCAGCACCGTGCCGATTGGCACGAAACAACAGCAGAGGGCGGCCATCACCAGCGATAACGTCCAACGCCTGTGCCGTGCCAGGCAGCGCCCGGAATAAATCATCAGGCCGGCAGTCGTCCAGCCCAGCGCCACCGCAAACGAGCCGATCAGGGTGAACAGCACGCCAAGAAATAGCGGTGGCGGCTGGCCGTGGTTGCTCAGCTCCTCGGGCGCGAAGATCATCACCAGCCCGAGCACGACGTGGATGAGAAAGAACGAGGCAAACAGCAGCATCATTCCGCCGACCACGTAGTGGAAGATCGCCAGCAGGCGCAGCTGCGCCAGGTCGGTTTCTCGCTGCATGTCGGCGGCGGT
>CAZPED010000012.1:0-16268 GCA_964585335.1 uncultured Planctomycetaceae bacterium
GCTGCGTCGACTCGTGGAAGAGCGCACACGAACTGGTAATCGATCGCTGGCTGGCCAAGCGCACCGACGCGATCATTTGCAACAGCCAGGCCGTGGCCGAGTTTTACGCCGCCCAGGGCATCGCGCCCGCCAAATTGCGCGTAATTCACAACGGCATTGCGTTGCCCGCTCCTCCCAGCAGCACGCGACAGGAACTGCTCGCTGAGCTGGGGCTGCCCGCCGACTCGCGGCTCGTCGGCGCCGTGGGCCGGTTGTGGCCGCAAAAGCGGATCAAGGATGCCATCTGGGCCGCTGACTTGATCAAGGTGGCGCGCGACGACGTGCACCTGCTCATTCTGGGCGACGGCCCTCAGCGACAAGTGCTCGAGCGTTATCGCGAGCTCTGCCGCATTGAGGACAAGGTGCATTTCTTGGGCGCCCGCAACGATGTGGCCCGGTGGATGCCACACTTCGACGCGTTGTGGCTGGCCAGCAGTTTCGAGGGGTTGCCCAACGTGGTCATGGAAGCCATGGCCGCCGGAGTGCCGGTCGTGGCCTCGGACATCGGCGGAACGCGAGAATTGGTCGTACCCGGGCAAACCGGATATTTGTTCCCCGTGGGCGACCGCGCGGCGCTGGCGCGCCTGACGCTGAAAATTCTCGACGATTCCGCGCTGGCTGGTCGGCTGGGCCAGGCGGGCCGCGAGCGAATCGCCAGCGAATTCACGCTCGCCAAGATGGTCGAAAAGCACGCGGCGCTGTACCGTGAATTACTGGGCTGACGCGGCCGGACTAACGGTGGTCGCGGCCACCCGCTTACCAGGTAATTCGGCCCGGCCCACGGGCCGCACCGCGTGCAGGCTCTTCGATGTGCGGAATCGCAGGCGCCGTTTGGACTGATCCCTTGGCTTCGCTCGAGCCACCCGTGCTCCGGCGAATGACCGACGTGCTGCGCCATCGCGGACCGGATGACTCGGGCACGCACATCAGCGATTTCAAGCTCCGCGCCGCCTACGGCGCCGTGCCGGGCGTGGCCTTGGGGCACCGGCGGCTAAGCGTGATCGACGTGGCCGGCGGCCACCAGCCGCTGTCGAACGAGGACGGCACGATCTGGATCGTCTTCAACGGCGAAATCTACAACCACCACGCCCTGCGCCAGCGGCTCGAAGGCGCCGGCCATGTGTTTCGCACACACAGCGATACCGAAGTCATCGTTCACCTGTATGAGGATGAGGGGCTCGGCTTCCTGCATCACCTCAACGGCATGTTCGCCCTGGCTATCTGGGACGAGCGCCAGCGCCGGCTGGTCGTGGCCCGAGACCGCCTGGGCAAGAAGCCGCTGTACTATCGCCGCGAGCCGCAGCGGCTATTGTTTGCCAGCGAACTAAAAAGCCTGCTGCAAGTGCCGGGGGTCGAGCGGCAGGTTGACCCGCAAGCGCTCGACGAGTACCTGACCTATCAATACGTGCCGCACCCGCGAACGATTTTTCGCGGACTGTGCAAGCTGCCCCCCGGGCATTACGGCCTGTATGTCGACGGGCGCTGGATGACGCAGCGTTACTGGTCGCCAGACTTCAACGCTCAGAGTTCCCTGCCCTTGGGCGAGGCCGTCGAGCAAGTGCGAGAGCTGCTCACTTCGGCAGTGCAAATGCGGCTCGAAGCCGAGGTGCCGTTGGGCGTCTTCCTCTCAGGTGGCATCGACTCGGCACTCATCGTCGGCCTGATGCAACAGCTCTCGAGCCAACCGGTCAAGACGTTCACGATTGGCTTTCCGCAACCCGAGTTTGACGAAACGGCGGCCGCCCGCGCGGTGGCCAATCGCCTGGGCACCGAGCACCACGAGTTTCGCGTCGAGCCTCAAGGCGCCGAAGTGCTGGAAAAGCTGGCCTGGCACTACGACGAGCCGTTTGGCGACAGTTCGGCCGTGCCGACCTACTACGTCTCGAAGCTGACCCGTCAGCACGTGACGGTCGCGCTATCGGGCGACGGCGGCGACGAACTGTTCGCCGGCTACCAGCGTTACCGGGCCGTGGAACTGGCCGCCTGGTACGACCGCTTGCCGCGCGCAATGCGGCGGGCGCTGACCGCCCCCGATTGGGGGCGCATCAGCCTGAAAGGGAGCCAGCGCTCGCGGCTCCGACGCGCCGGTCGGCTGCTCGAAGCACTTTCGTTCGGTCCACAGCGACGGTATTTGGAATGGGTTTGCGTGTTCAACGAAGCCCGCCGGGCATCGCTCTACAGCGACGAGTTCCTGGAGCAGCTGCCCAACTCGGATCCTTACCATTTTCTGGATGATGCCTTCGGGCGGTGCTCGCGGCGCGATCCGGTGACCCAGGCCAGCCTCGTTGACCTGGTCACCTATTTGCCTTGCGACCTGATGACCAAGGTGGATATTGCCTCGATGGCCCACGGCCTGGAGTGCCGGGCACCGCTGCTGGACTATCGGCTGGTCGAACTAGCCGCTTCGTTGCCGATCGACTATAAGCTGCGACTGGGCCGCGGTAAGCGCCTGTTGCGATTGGCATTTCCCGAGCTGCTGCCGCCCAGCGTAACCCGACTGCCCAAGATGGGATTTGGCGTGCCATTGGCCGCCTGGTTCCGGGGCGAGCTGCGCGATTTTGGCCACGACCTGCTGTTGGCCCCCGCCACGCTGGCCCGGGGCTACTTTCGCCCCGAGGCAATCGAGCAATTGTGGAGCGAGCACCAGTCGGGCCTGTTCGATCACGGACATCGACTGTGGTCGTTGGTCGTACTCGAGCTTTGGCACCGGCAGTGGTGCGACGCGCGGCCGGCAACGACCGCTGCCGGCGCGTGGGCCACCCGGTAGAGTGCGCTCGGTGGGCACGCACAATCGGCACATCAGCCACCACCCTTCTCTTTGGCCGCGGGGTCAAGCCCTTTAGCAAACTTTGCCGAAGGGATAAAATAACGGGCCTGACAAGAACCTTGCGGGCAGCCGTTTTCGATTGAGACCCGACGCCGCTCGATGCCGACAATTGGGGCGGCTCGCAGCGTGTTGTCGCTCGGTGAAACGGCGGCCGGCGGCAGCACTGGTCAGGGCCAGAGCGGCAGCAGGCGCTGGCGAAAGCGCCTTTTCCACGATCGTGCGGAACCCCCGTCTGGAGAACGCGGCATGAACAACGTCTTGGCAGTGGTCTTGGCCGGAGGCAAGGGCGAGCGTTTGGAGCCTCTGACGCGAGATCGTGCCAAGCCCGCGGTTCCTTTTGGCGGCTCCTACCGCATCATCGATTTCACGTTGTCGAACTGCTTGAACAGCGGCCTGCGCAAGGTGCTGGTGCTCACCCAATACAAGGCGATGAGCCTCGACCGGCACATCAACCTGGGCTGGCGGCGGCTGTTGTGCCGCGAACTGGGCGAGTTCATCGACGTGGTGCCGCCGCAACAGCGCATCGACGAGCACTGGTACCAGGGCACTGCCGACGCCGTGTATCAGAATATCTACACGCTCGAGAAAGAACGTCCCGACTACGTCGTGATTCTGGCCGGCGACCACATCTATAAGATGAACTATGACAAGCTGGTCGAGTATCACAAGGAAAACCGCGCCGACCTGACCGTGGGCGCCTTGCGGGTGCCGGCCAGCGAGTCGCGCCATTTTGGCGTCATCGAGAGCGATGCCGATCAGCGGATCACGGGCTTCAAGGAAAAGCCGCTCGACCCGATCACCATTCCCGGCGACCCGCAGCATATCTTCGCGTCGATGGGCATCTACGTCTTCACCGCGCGGTTTCTGTTCGAGCAGCTGTGCCTCGATGCCACCCGGCCGGGCAGCGTACACGATTTCGGCCGCAACATCATTCCGTCGATCATCGACACCCACCGGGTGTTTGCCTTTCCGTTCCGCGACGAGAACCGCAAGGGCGACGCCTACTGGCGCGATGTCGGCACGCTCGACGCCTACTACGAAGCCAACATGGACCTGGTGTCGGTCGACCCGCTGCTGAACATGTACGACGAGCACTGGCCAATCCGCACCTATCTGCCGATTTACCCGCCGCCGAAATTCGTGTTCGCCGAGGAAGGGTTTAACGCCCGCCGCGGTCAGGCCCTCGACAGTATCGTCTGCCAGGGCTCGATCGTCTCGGGCGGCACGGTCGAACGCTCGATCCTGGGCTCCAATACCCGCGTGAACAGCTTCGCCCACGTGCAAGACTCGATCCTGCTCGACGGCGTCGACATCGGCCGCCATGCCCGGGTCCGCCGGGCGATCATCGACAAAGGCGTGCACATCCCACCGGGCACGGAAATCGGCTTCGATCCCGATCAGGACCGTGCACGGGGATTCACCGTCAGCGAGGGGGGCATCGTCGTCATTGCCAAGGCCGACGGCGTCGACCACTTCCTGGAAGCCGAAGCGCTCGAGCGATGAACGCCGTGATCGGCGCTTAACCGGTCGCGGGCTGATGGGCCGACGCGCTCAATGCCACTCGATCGCGTGGAACCATCACTGTCTCCACTGGGCGATCGCATGTAGGCTCCGCGGAGCTGCGCCGTTCCAGATTGGCCAGGCAGCCCTGGATCGTGGGAAACAGAAATTCAAAGCCCGCGGTCGTTAGTCGCCCGGGGACCACGCGCCGGCTCTTGATGATCAGCTCGGTTTCGGTCCGCAGTAGCACCGCGCCGATTTCCAGCATCCACCGTGTGGCCGGCAGACCGAGTTTGCGGCCGACGGCCCGACGGATCTCGCGCATCAACTCGGCGTTGGTCAAAGGATGCGGGGCCGCCAGGTTCACCGGTCCGGCCAGCGCATCGTGATCGATCAGCCACTCGATTGCGCGGCAGAAGTCGTCTTGGTGCAACCACGACACGTACTGGCGGCCGCCTGCCATTGGGCCACCCAGCCCCAGGCGCGCGAGCCGCCGCAGCATGGGATAGACCGTCCCGCTCATACGGCTGAATACCATCGCCGTGCGCAGGGCAACTCGCCGCGTTGCCGGCGCCGGACAGTCCATGAGCGCCTGCTCCCAGCGCGTGGCCACTTCGATGGAAAACAGGTCCTTCGCGGCGGGCGTGCCGGCAATCTCGCCAGTGATTTCATCCATCGGCCGGTCGAGCGAATGCCTGTAGATCGTGGCCGTGCTCGAATTGAGCCACACCGGCGGTGACGTCGAGCAGCGTGCGAGCGCCGCTCCCAATACCCGCGTGGAATCCAGCCTTGAGTGCAGAATCATGTCCCGATTGCGGCGATGGTAGCGACAATTGACGCTTCGCCCGGCCAGATTTACAAGCGCCGTGGCGCCGTCGAGCTCCGCCGTCCAGTCTCCCAGCGTGCGACCATCCCAGACGACCGTGCGCACGTTGGCCGAGTCGGCCCGAGCACGGCGCGAGAGAATGACGACTTGCCAATTGCGTTGGGCAAACCAGGTGGTCAGCGTCTGGCCCAAGAAACCAGAGCCTCCGGCCAGCACCACTTTTTTCGATGCGTTGCGCATGACGTTCTTCCCCCGCGACCCGCTACCTGGCTTGCATCAGGCAAGCCTTGGATGCTTCGGGACGACAACCGCAGCGCTCAACCACGGGTTAACGGCTGGGCCGAATGAAAATCGCCAGCAGGCCAGAGAGGCCGCTTGGGCCGCGGCGCAAAAAAAAGGCCCCCGGAAAGGCTGTGTCCCAGGGGGGCAGAGGACAGCAACCTTATCCGGGAGCGATTGGACGGCCTTGATCTGGCGCCGCACTCGAGCCGTTAGGCGTGTGCGAGGCGCTGCAGATTGCGTCACGGTGTATCCGAAGCGTGCCGCCGGCGTCCGTGCCAACGGAGCCGCTTCGTGGTCCGCAGGAGAACCCTCAATTGGTTCTCCCCGTGCAGACCCATCCACATGGATTGTTCGTCGAATCTCCTCGTCTCGCCGAAGCGTGTGGTGAGGGGTGATCCCCGTCCCTGGGTTACTGCGTTCGGCGTTGTGAGGCGGGAGAATAGGTGAATCGCTAGAAGGGGTCAAGGGCGGTTTCTGGCCGATTTTCCGGCCGATTTTTGCCCGCAGTCCAGGCGATAGCAATCGCCTCGCAGTGCCCCGCTGGCTAACGCCACGGACGATCGATCGGTCAAAACCCTGCCGCCAGGCGTCTAGCGCCGCTGCGGCTGCATGGGCAGCGGAATGGGCCGGCCGATGCGCGGTCCTGCGCCGGGCCCCAGCGTGCGCGGCGCTTCAAGCACTACCCCCTCGGAGCCGCTCAGGTCAGCGGCCTGGGCGATCTTGCCGTCCTCGCGCCACCAGGTCCAGCGCCCGGTCGGGTTGCCGTTCACGTAGGCGCCTTGGATCGACTTCTGTCCGTTGGCATACCACCAGGACCACTGGCCGTTTTGTTTGCCAGCCGCGAAGTTGCCTTCGAGGGCCTTCTGTCCGTTGGGATGCCACCAGCTGAACGCACCGACTTGCAGGTCGTGCTCGAAGGCGCCTTCCATTTGCTTTTGTCCGCCCACGTACCAGCTGATCCAGGGACCGTGACGCTCGTCGCCGCCGGTGCTGTTCGTGGTTTGGAGCGTGCAGTTCCACCAATCGTCGGGCGTGGCCTCGACTTGCTTGGCGAACAGCATCTGGGCCTGCGACTTCCGTTGGCCGCCGGGATAGGTCGTTGTTTTGACGCCCAACTTGCGCCCCATGTAATACGTATCGCTCGATCGCTGCGAGCCGTCGGGCGCCCACTCGACGAGCTTACCGTCGAGCACACCATCGACGAACGTGGCCTCGCGCAGCGGACGACCGCCGGGATACCACCAGGTTGATTTGCCGTGCCGCTTGCCTGCGGCGAAGTGCCATCGGCTGATCTTGTGCAACTTACCGTCGTAGATCGTCCAGGCGCCATCCAACTGGTCGTGCTTGAACGTAGCCTGCGACACATAAGGCCCGGCGAACTGCGTGTAGGGCGCCTTACCGAGCAGTCCCGCTTCGCTCGGACTGCGATACCAGCGAATCCACTCGCCGTGGCGCTTGCCTTGATCGTAAGTGCCTTGGGCGACCAGCCGGCCGCGCTCGTCCCACTTCTTCCAAGTGCCATGGTTCACGTAGTTGCCCGAGGCATCCTGCGTGACTTGCCGCTCGATCATGACCCGGCCGTCGGGATAGCGCTCGTTGATCACCTCGGTTCCGTCCTCAGCGTCGTCGGCCATCGCGTCGTCGCTTGGCATCGCGACATCGCCCGAATGAATGGCATCGGGCAACAGCGGAGGGCCGGGCGGATCGCTTTCTGCTGGCAAGTCGTTGACATAGTCGGCAATGTATTGGGCGCCGAGATCGTCGGCCGACGTCGGAGCGGCGCTGGCCAAGCGCGGCTTGCCTTCCGGAGGATTGCCCAGCGCGGACTGGACCGCCACGGCGGAGCAGCCAATCGTCATCGACAGAAACCAAGCAGCAGCGCGTGCCATTGCCGCACTCCTTTGCTAGCAACACTTGCAGCCAATCAACCGACCGTGGACCATTTTTCGTTATCGACACAGGCGACATAGCTTCGCTAGCCGAATTTGCAGGTCATAGCCACTACGCAGCCTTTGACAGCAACGCGCGCCCCAGCCGCGGCCTGGCTTCAAGCGGCAGGTGCCGAAATGGCCCGGGCACGCCGGCCTGTCGGGGCCCGAGGGCAGTCATGCGGGAATCTCAAAAGGCACTTCGCGGCGCTCATCGCACCCCAGCAACGAGTGCCGCGGAACGTGCCAGGCTTGGCATCGCGGGCCGATCGACCGCAGCGGCTAGTACGGGACAAGCCAAACCCACGGCGTTACGGCCGGTAGCCGCGCGGGCGGTGCAACTGCAACTAATCGCGGCGACAGCCGTTGATGAGTTAGAGTTCATCAGGGGGCCTACGGGCGGAAGTGGCATATTTGAAGGCGGTTTATTGCCGAAAACAGTGTCCGATCGCCCGCCCGAATTCGTGGGGAGACGGGTAGCGCCTCGCGCCAAAATTTTTTAATGGATGTCCGAAAGTCTTCTCACTGGTGCCCCGCTGATGTATTTTGGAAAAATTCGATCCCGTAGCCAGTTTTCGTGCTAACCAGCCGCGAGTGGTGAGTACGTCGCCCTCAAGTCTTTAGCGGCAGTGAAACACGAGGCAGTCATGAATCACCTGACTCGGTGGAACTCGTTTTTGGCGCTCGACGCCGCTGGGGCTGGCACGGCCCTTTCGGTCAGCCCCACGAGCGCATCGCGTCGACGCAGTCTGCTGCTGTTGGTGTTGGTGTTCTGGATCGCGGTGCTCGACCTGTGCATGCCGCGGACGAATTTCTCGATTCTGTACATCGCCCCGCTGGTGCTGCTGGCCAAGCGGGGAGATCTGCGTCACGCCTGGCGGTTTGCGGCGCTGTTGGTCGCACTGACCTTTGGCATCTACTTTCTGAAAAACACGCTGGCGCCGGCTGACGATCATCCGCGTTACTTCGACTATCGCCTGATCAACCGCACGATGGTCGCCGTGATGATTGTCGTGATGACCCGAATGCTCGAGGTCTGGCGGCAGTGGCGGGCCGAGCAGGCCGACGCCGAGTTGCCCGAGGAGTTGCGCTATCAAGACCGTGAGATTAGCGCCACGTTTGCCCTGCTGGCCTGCATTCCGTTGGCGGCGATCATCGCGGCCGTCGATTTTTTCGTGCCCGCCAACTTCAACCTGGCGATTCTCTACACCATTCCATTGTTTGTTTGCGGCTGGACCGGTAGCCGCAAACTGCTATGGACGATGTTGGCCGTGCTGCTTTTGCTCACCGTGGCTTGTTACCTGTGGGGTGGCGGCGCCCCCAGCGATCCGATGATCGTCGCTTCGCTGGTGCGTAACCGCGTGCTGGCCGCGGCCGGCATGGTCATTGTCACGCTGATTCTGCATCATTGGATGGACGAGAACAGCGCGCCCTAGACGATCGCGGGCGGCACATCGCCAAGCCGTTTGTTCCGACTACTTGCCCGGCTGCCGTGCCACCTTGGCGCCGCGCCGCGGACTGTAGGCCAGGCCAATCCAGCCGTCCTCGACGACGAACTGCGAAATTTGCAGGTCCTGCATGCGAGGATCGCTTGTCGTCTTGGCGTCGAGCAATCGCAGGTCGCGATTCTTCGACAACACGCGGCTGAAAATCGCCCGCAGACCGGGTTCGATCTTGCGCAAGCTCAGGTGGATCGTGTCGTCGCGAACGAATCGAGGTTCGAGCCCCTGCGACTCGGGCCGATACAGCGTGCGCACGGTGAAGTTTCGCCAGCTCGAATTGCCGCGCGTCAGCCGGGCGAAGGCCAGCGTCACTTCGACATTGCCCTCCTCGCAGCGTAAGCGGACGGCATCGCGGTCGGCAAAGGTTACGGTAACGTCGTCGGGAATGTCGTCGAGCTTAGCCATCTGCGGAGCGTCAAGCTTCTCGGCGATCCAGGTGAACAACTCGGGCAGGGTGAACTTGCGCCCGTTCAAGCCGAGACCTTCGATCGTGTTGTTCAATGCCGTTTGATGCAGTTGCAGGCTTAGCCAACTGTCGGACGGGGCTCGGGGGCGCGGTGTGTGCGCGCCCAGTTGCTGGGCGTTGGCCAATCGCAACCGCGCCACGATCCGTTCCTCGGTGGTCGACAGCGCCACGGGCTCCAGTTCCAAGCCCAGCCGCTTGATCGTGGCCAGCTGCTTTTGTTGCAACTTCTCGGCGGCTTTGTCGAGTTGCGGCTGCACTTCGGCGTCAAGCTGGCGTCGAGCCCGCAGGGCCACCTTTTGCTCGACTTCCATGCGGGCTTCGCCGCGGCGTTCTTCGTGCTGGTTGCAGGCGATATTGCGCACCAGCGAGCCGACGAGCGGCACGCCGTCGAACTCGGTTTCGACCGAGACCAGGTAGTTGTAGCTGTTGTCGGCCTCGGCGATGGCCGGCCAGACGGCAAGCCCCTGCGGCCCCAGCACCAGCAGCTTGCGGACAAGGAAGGTCGAACGGCCTTCGTTGTGAAACGTGGCCGGGCCGCTGACCGCCAGAGTATTCGAGTCGACCAGGCCCTCGGCCTCGAGTCCCAGGCGAATCCGCCGATCGTCGGGCACCAGGCGCACGGAAAGGTCGGTCCAGGTCGTGCTGCGACCGTAGACGGGCACATTCAACAGCCGATCTCGCACCGGCGCTTCGATTGGCTTGGGCTGCGGCACCATGCGGTTGACCAGCTGCGCCGCTACCGCGATCCGCACGTTGGCGTTGCGGTAGTGCGTCTCCAATGCCTCGCCGGTCTGGTTGGCGGCGCTGGGAGAGGACCAAATCAGTCCCCGCAAATCGTTGGCCACCAGCTGCGCGTCGCTCGGCAGGCAGCTAACTTCGTAACGGTCGAGGTCTTCGAGCAACCGCCGCGCGGCGACGGGCTCGGCCGCCCAACTGCGCAACTGCTCGGCCAGCGTGGCAAAGGGCCCTTCGGTGACAAACTTGCGCTGCGATTTCGATAACCGGTCGCTCGACAAGCGGTCGAGCACCTTGCGGGCCAGTTGTTGCCGAAGCTGCTCGTCCGTCGGGCTCGCCGCCGCGCCGCTCAGAGCATCGAGCTGCAAGAACTCGCGCCAGCCGGCGCCCCGACCACTCTTGCGGGTCAGCAGATCGACGTCGGCCAGGCACACCTTGAGTTGGTCGGCCGGCACAGGATGCACCAGATCGGCCGGCTGCAAGGCTTCGAGCGCGGCGGCCCGCTTCCAAACGTCAACCCACCGCGATAGCGCATAGCGGGTGCGGATATATTGCGATTCGATGGCCACTGAGGTCCGCGGCGCTTGGGCATGCTGATCGCACAGCGTCTCCAGTTTTTGCGCGATCTGCTGCGCCAGCTCTGGCGTGGTTTGCGGGCTGCACAATTGCTCCACACCTTCGAGCGCTTCGCTGGCCCAGGCTCCCTCGGGGCAGGCATCGGCCAGGGCATCCAACTGATCGAGTAATACGCGGGGCAACGGCCAGGCGGACAGCGGCGCTTCGTTCGACTCGGCCTCGCTCGCCGGGCGTTCGTCGATATCAGCCGGCATTTCCGGCACGGCCGGCGGCTGATTCGGCAGGTTCGCCACATCAATTGGCTGGCGCTGCCGCGGCTCGCTGTCTTGTGGCTGGGCAGCCTGGGCCGCGAACTCGGGTAGCGGGGCGAACACCGGCACCGGCGGCTCGGCCACCGCGCCCGCAGCGGGTTGTTCCACCCGTCGGGTTTCAACCGAGATGGGTGTGGCTACGATCTGGGGGCTTGTCAGGGGCGACGGCACAGCGACAGGCGCCAAGCTCGATGATTCCACATCGTCGTCAGCTTGTTCCAGGTCGCTGGACGGCACGGGCTGAGCGGCAATTGGGCGGCGGACCTCCTGCTGCAGCACCTGGTCCAGCGACGCCTTGCGCTCCAAGCGCACCCAAGCACGAGGTGCGGTGACGCTCAGCACAAACAGGCACGTCAAAATGCCCAAATACGGCCACAGTGGGCTTTGCTTTTTGCGTTTCATCCAGGCGAACTCCGGAACTCGACTGGGCGCGCGCGGTGGGGCGCGCCATCGTTCATTTCCTTAGAATCGGAACTTTCCCGCAGGCGAGTCGACGTTGTTTTCGGCAGAAGCCCGGGTGGGCCGCAGGGTCGCCCCGGCTTTCCTCGGCGGCAGGCTTGCCGTCGCCGGTCTGGCAAGCTGGACCAACTTTTCGGGCTCCACCTGGCATCTTTAAGATCGCGCTCAAACAGACGGCTACCCTGCCCCGGGGGGCTCGCCAATTGATTGAAGGGGGCGCGTGCCGCCTCTAAGATGGCGGCAAGAGGCAGTAACGACGGAATCACGGAACTTGCAGCCATGCGCTGGCCTTTGCGGTATCAAATCCTGGTCCCCTACGGCTGCGTGCTGCTGGCCGTAGTGATCGGTATCAGCCTGCTTGATGCCCTCTTGGCGGCGCGACGCACGCAGCTGCAAATCGAGCATCAATTGCAGGGTGTTGCCCAGACGCTGCAAGACGCCACCTTCCCGCTTACCGAAGCGGTGCTGAAACAGACCCGAGGTTTGTCGGGAGCCGAGTTCGTGCTCACCGATAGGGCCGGGCGCACCATCGCGGCCAGCCTGGACGTCGACGCCGACGGAGTCGTTCCGCCAGTAGACGCTCCTTCGGGCGAGGTGCGCTTGGGCCATCCGCTGGACGTTGGCGGAATTGCTTACCTGCACACGGCCGTCGCGGTGCGCGACCGCACGACACCCGACGCACCCGCTATGCTACTGCACATCCTGTATCCGCGCAGCCACCTCGACCAGGCGCGCTGGCAAGCCGCTTATCCGCCGCTGGTCGTCGGCGCGGTGTTCCTGGGGGTAGTCGTGGTGCTGGCCGTCTCGCTGGCCGATCGACTGGCGCGGCCCATTCTGGCTTTGCGCGAACAGTTGAGCCGGTTGGTCGAGGGCGGATTCCAGCCGCTCACGGTGCCAAAGCGTAACGACGAGCTGAGTGATCTGGTCCGCTCCGTCAACGTGCTGGGCGACCAACTGATAGAAATGCGGCTGGCCATCAAGCGCTCCGAACGATTATCGCTACTGGGGCAATTGAGCGGTGGCCTGGCCCATCAATTGCGCAATAGCGTGGCCGGCGCGCGACTCGCCGTACAGCTGCATCGGCGCCACTGCACGCAGATTGACCAGGACAGCCTGAACGTCGCTCTGCGGCAATTGACGATCACAGAATCGCATTTGAGCCGGTTCTTGACGGCTGGCCAACCCTCGGCGCCGCGCGCCGCGCACTGCGACTTGCGTCAGATCGTCGCTGGCGTCGCCACCCTGGTGGGGCCCGCCTGCGCGCATCGCAACGTCCAACTCGAGTTGCTCGGTGACGACGAACCCTGCCCGCTCTGGGCCGACGCCGAGCAGCTGCAACAGCTACTGATGAACCTCGTGCTGAATGGCGTCGAAGCCGCGGGCACCGGCGGCTGGGTGCGCATCCAGTGGGCGCGCGACGAGCGGGCCTGCCGGCTCAAGGTTCTCGATAGCGGTGTGGGGCCCAGCCCTCAGCTGGAAGAAAAACTGTTCGAGACGTTTGTCACCGGCAAGCCCGAGGGAATTGGCCTGGGGCTGGCCGTGGCGCAAAACATCGCCGCCGCGCATGGTGGCCAGATTCGTTACATTAAGGGCAGGCCGACCACGTTCGAAGTAGTTTTGCCGCTAGCCGGATCCGGCGGCAAGCCGGACGAGGTGGCGGCGGCTCCGCAGCAGGCGGTGTGCGGCACGGCCGCAGGGAACTGAGGGTTTACGATGAGCCACGTACTGATTGTCGACGACGAAGAAAGCATTTGCTGGGGTCTGGAACGCCTGCTGACCGAAACCGGGCACGACGTCAGCGTGGCCGCCTCGGCCGAGGAGGGACTGAGCTCCGCGGCCAAGCAAGCGCCCGACCTGGTCGTGCTCGACGTGCGGCTGCCCGGCATGGACGGGCTCTCGGCCATGCGGCAATTTCACCAGCTGGCCGGCCCGGTGCCGATTGTGGTGATCACCGCCTTTGGCAATCTCGACGTGGCCGTCACGGCGCTGCAAAACGGCGCTTTCGACTACCTGGCCAAGCCGTTCGACCTGGAGCAGGCTGCCACGGTGATCGATCGCGCGCTGGCACGGCGGAAGCCCGCCCTGGCCAAGCCGCGCGTCGAGGTCAATGGTCCCGAGCAACAGCTGCTTGGCCAAAGCGCCGCGATGCAAGAGGTGTTCAAGCGCATTGCCCTGGTGGCGCCCACCGACGCCGCGGTGCTGATCACCGGCGAAAGCGGCACTGGCAAAGAGCTGGTCGCCCGCGCCATCCATCGGCACTCAGCGCGGTCCGATCGTCCGTTTGTGCCCATTCACCTGGCATCGCTCAGTCCCACGCTCGTCGAAAGCGAGTTGTTCGGACACGTCCGCGGCGCGTATACAGGCGCCGACAGCGCCCGGCAGGGATTGCTCGAACTTGCCAATCAGGCCACGGTGTTTTTTGACGAAGCGGGCGACATTCCTCCCGCCGTGCAGGTCAAGCTGCTCCGCGTGCTCGAACAGCACGAAGTCACGCCCGTGGGCAGTGCCGAGGCGCGGCAAACGTCGTTCCGCATCATCGCGGCCACGCACCGCGATTTGCGCCACGACTCGCACGAAGGCACGCTGCGTCGCGATCTTTACTACCGTCTGGCGGCATTCGAAATCGCGCTGCCGCCCCTGCGGCAACGGGTCGAGGACATTCCGCTCTTGGCCGAGCACTTCTTGCAGCGGGCCGGCTCCGCGGGCAAGCCGGCTTCGCGGTTCACGGCCGAGGCGCTTGAAGAGCTGTGCCGGCGCCGCTGGCCCGGCAACGTGCGGCAACTGCGGCACGCGGTCGAGCATGGCGCGCTATTGGCCCGGGGGGGTTGGATCGGCGTCGAGCATTTGCCGCCCCCGATGGACGACCGCGCCAGCCAGGCCGGCGGCCGTGGGCTGGACGACGCCTTGCGCGACTGGGCGCGACAGCAATTGGCCGCCGGCACGCACCACGGGCAGCTGTACCAATGGTTCTTGTCGCACGCCGAGCCGCCGCTATTCGACGTCGTGCTCGAGCAAACCGCCGGCAATCGGGCGGCAGCCGCCGAAATGCTGGGCATCCACCGGGCCACGCTGCGCAAGAAGCTCAACGGCAGCGACGAACCTTGAACTAGCCGCGCCTCGCGGCGCGGGCTATTGGTTCTCGACCAGCACCGTGTCGGTGTGTTCGTAAGGCGGCGCACAGCAGCACAAAAACACCAGAGGCACGCTGCCAGTGTTCGTGATCTGATGCTCCAGCCCCGGCGGAATCGCGATCGCGTCGCCGGGTCTCACCTCGCGGGTCTCATCGCCGATTCGCATCAGTCCATGGCCCGTCAGAATGTAGTAGATTTCTTCGGTCTGGGGATGATAGTGCGGCGTGGTGCAGCCGCCGACTGGCAGCCGCGCCTCGGCCAGGCTCTGCTGCCGAATGCATGAGTTGCGATAGGCCAGCAACTCGCGAATCTCGGAGCCGTCTTTCGTGGTGAAGCTTTCGACCTCGTGCAAGTTGCGAACGTCCATGGGCGAAAACACCTCCCCAGTTAGCTGCCAGAAAGCCTGCGGCGACCTTCGCGGCGGCTAGTTGCGCCAGATCGAAACGAACGCCGGCGGGTATTGGCGAGTATCCCATGCCCCGGCGTCGGGTAGCAAGCCGCGGTCAAAGCGCTCGTCCGATTCGACCATGATGATACTGCCCGCGGGAGCTTGCTTGAGCAGCGCTTCCACGAGCGACAGCATCTCGGCCTGACGTTCGACGTAGAAGGCATAAGGCGGCGAGCAGAACACCAGCCAAGGCGCGTTCTTGGGCGAGAGGTCGCGCTGCACCCAAATGAACGTATTGGCGCTGATCACCTCGCTGCGCGGCGTGGCGCCGACGAGCGCCGCGTTCTGGCGAATGATGGCGGCCGTGGGGTAATGCTGTTCGATGAAGGTCGCGTCGGCCGCGCCGCGGCTAAGCGCTTCGAGTCCCAGCGCGCCGGTGCCGGCGAACAGGTCGATGACGTGCATGCCCGTCACGCCGGGCCCGAGCAGGTTAAAGACCGCCTCACGCACGCGGTCTTTCATGGGACGCGTGCGGGGGTCGCCGGAGTAAAGGAGCTTCCGGCCGCGCATGGCGCCGCCGATGATCCGCACGACGGGCGTTTCGCGGGCAGCAGCCCCCTCGTCGTGCGCCGCCACGTGAAAGCGCTTTTGCTTGCGCGACATCAATTGCCCTCGAATCTGAGAAAAGAAACCTGCCTGCCCGCGGCAGGTCGATTCAGGGCGCCCGCCCTTGTGTGCATGCCCGGGAGAACGGCAAAATCGCTCTTTTCGGGCAGTAGATTCTGCTATGCTAATCATAGCCGACGTTTTCCACCAACCTCGACTTGCTCCGTCCAATTTCAGTTAGGAATCCCATGCGACTTTGTTGCCTCGCGGTTGCCACGATTCTTTTAGCCAGTTCGCAAATCATGTTTGCGGCCGATCCTGCCCCCCAAGATCCCGGGGCCGAATTTGCCAAGGCTTTTGCCAATTGGAAGCAATTGCTCGCCAAAGCCATCCAGATCCAAGAGCGCTACAAGAAGAGCGCCAATGATCCGTCGGTCGACAAGACCTCGCTCAAAGCGATGGAAAACGAGTATCGCGAGGTGATGACCAAGGCGGTTGCCATGTCGGATCCGCTGGGCGAACTGGCGGAAAAGGCCTATAAGGCCGAGCCCAACAAGAACAAGGACGTCAGCGACTTTCTGATTGCCACGCTAACCGGCCTGGTCGTGGGGGATGACTATGAACGGGCCGCGAAACTGGCCGATTTGCTGGCTGAGAATAACTTTGAACACCCTGACCTGAACTTCCTGGCC
>CAZPED010000013.1:0-16176 GCA_964585335.1 uncultured Planctomycetaceae bacterium
CCCGGCCTTCAATCCGCCGCCGGCCACCAGCGCGGTCATGGTGTGTGCCCAGTGATCACGGCCGGCATTGCCATTGACGAGTGGTGTGCGGCCAAACTCGCCCGTGCAGTAAACGATCGTTCCGGACAGCAGCCCGCGCTGGGCAAGGTCTTCGAGCAGGGCCGACAGCGCCACGTCGAGCTGCGGCAAGAGCGTGCCGCGCAGTCGCTCGAAATTGTTGGCGTGCGTGTCCCAGTCGCCAAACCCCACGGTGACAAACCGCGCCCCGGCTTCGACCAACCGCCGAGCCGCCAGCAGCTCTCGTCCCAGTGTTGCGCCGCCATAGCGCGTGCGGATGCTTTCCGGCTCGCGCTGGGTGTCAAGTGCCTGGTTGATCTTGTCGCTGCGCAAGATGTCGAACGCTTGCTGCCCAAAGGTGCCCAGCTGCTTCATGGTCTCCTGTTGATTGGGACCGTTGAACTCTTGGTCAAGCCGATCGAGCAGCGTCCGGCGCCGTTCCAGGTCGGTAGCGGCCAAACCGCTGGGCAGCCCGATGGCCGGCCGCGGCATGCCTTTGGCGGCGTTGGCCTCGGGTAGAGACAATTCGAGTGGTCCGAAGGCCGCTCCCAAGTCGCCGGCGCCGGCGTTGGGCTGCTTGCCCAACGCCATGTAGGTGGGCAGTCCGGGCGTGGCTTCTAACAGACAGGCCGCTAGCGAACCCAGCGAGGGAAACTCAACCGCCGGACTCGGCGAGTTGCCCGTCATCAGGTAAGCGACCCCCTGGGTGTGTTCGGCCACGGTGTGCGTGAGCGAGCGCACCAGCGCCGCGTGCTTCAGAGCTTGCGCCAATTTAGGCAGGTGCTGGCAGATCTGCACGCCAGGAACGGATGTAGCTGCGGGAGCAAACTCGCCGCGCACGCGCTGCGGCGCCGCGGGCTTCATGTCCCACATGTCGATCGTGGCTGGTCCGCCGGTGAGGAAAACCATGATCACGTTGCGGGCCCGAGGCGAGGGGCTCGCGGCGGCTGCCAAGGCATCGCGCCGCAGCGCCTGGGCCAGCGACAGGCCGGCAATTCCCGACACTCCCACGTGCAGAAATCCGCGACGGCTCAGGGGACCTGTTTCGAGACGTTCGAGTGCGCGTGTCATGACCGTGTTCTGCTCAGAGACAAACCGGATTGATGGTCGACTAGTGGTTGGTGCTGAATTGGCGCGAGTTGACGAGTGACCAGACGACGTCGGCCAGTCCAGCGCGCGCATCCGGCATCGCGGCAACGTGCTTGAGGGCCGTCGTCAGTTCGTTGCTGGTGGGCACTCGGCTCAAGGCCGCCAGGTAAAACTCTTCCACGATTGCCGCGGGAGACTGTCCTGCTCGCAGTAGTCGGGCCAGGCGGCCTTCATCGGCCAACATGTCGTTGCGAGTTTGCAGGTAGAGCGGCTGTCGTAGTGTCAGCCTGGGGGCACGGTCGCAATCGCACAGCGACTTGCGATCGCCGCGGCCAAGCATGACCAAGAGCTCTTCGAGCTGCTTATCGGCTAGTCGATTCGTGGCCAACTCTGCCGCGCGGATTCCCGGCGGCGCGTCGGCGCCAAACGCCGTGCGGGTTTCGAGGACATCATCAACCGCGTCAACGAGCACCTCGGCCGCCAGCGGACGTATGGGCCAACGCGCAAGCCATTGCTTGTCGGCCGCGTTGTTGCCGGCTGCGCGCCACGATCGCCCGTAAGCCGCCGAAGATAGAATCAGTCGTTCGAGCTCCATAATGTCGTAGCCAGAGGCCACGAAATACGACGCTAACCGATCGAGCAGCCGCCCGTTCAGGGGCGGGTTGCTCTCTGAAAACGCATCGACCGGTTCCACCAGCCCGCGGCCGAAGTACCTGGCCCAGACCCGATTCACCAAGTTGCGCGCGAAGTACGGATTGTCGGCACTGGTCAACCAGACGTATAGTTCGCGGCGAGGATCGTGATCCGATTGGTCGGAGACGGCCGAGGTTAGCGCAGGGCCCCCGGGCGGGCAAGCGGCGACCTTTCCGGCCGGCGCCGCGTCGACCAGCGGGCGCGAACGGTCGTCGATGAAAACTTCTTGCAAACGGGGCAGGGGGGGCAAAGTGGTCGCGGTGCCCGAGCGACGTGCCTGGCGTCGAGCTTCCAGCAGGTTGTTCATCGCCGAGCGCAGGTCGGAACCGCTACCGAAACGCACGCGGCCGAAAATCATGGCATATGCGGCAAAGTCGCGCTGCGACCAGCTGTCGAACGGGTGCTGGTGACAACGGGCACAGTGCAAGCGCAAACCCATAAATGCCGACGCGGTCAACTCGGCCAGATCCTCAACCGGCACCTGGCCTTCGGCGCCGACGCGGCGCCAGAACAAGTCGAGGCCTGGCTGGCGCGCATAGTCGACGTCGAAACTTTCGCTGGCACGCCGCTCCAGCTCGCCGGCCCAGGCAATCCACTGTTCGACGGGCTGCCCCTGGCGACTGGTAGCGCACAGCACTCCTTGTACAAGCTGATCGTAAGGCAAATTCTCGGCCAGGCGAACGCGGAACCAATCGTGCCACATCTTGGCACGCTTAGATTGCAATTCAGCCGGTTCTTCCATCTGGTAGACGTTGCAGGCAGTGATCTCGCACATCCGCGTTGCCCACCAACCCGCCCGGCGCGGATCGGCCAGCAGCCGGGCAACAAGCTTTTGGCGCTTGGCGGGGTCGGCGTCGGCCTGGTACTGGCGCACTTCGCCGGGCGTGGGCAGGGCGCCCACCACGTCGAGGCTCGCGCGGCGCAAGAACTCGGCGTCGTCGGCAGGCGGCGAAACCGATAGCTTCAGTTGGGTAAGTTTCGCGTTGATCTCTTCATCAATAAAGTTCCAGGTCGGCAGACGAGTGCCGCTCGGAGCAGCAGGTTCGGGAAACGGGACAAGAATTTCCAACGTGGCGAAGCGGTGGCCATAGGCCGCCACGACATGCGTCGCGCCGGAACCGCGGGCCACGATCGTACCTAGCGGCGAAATCTCGACCACACTCGGATCGCGCGGGCTCAACGTCGCGAACGCCGTCACCACTTCGCGCGTGCCATCGGCAAATTCAGCCACCACCGGCAGTGTCTGCTCATCCCCCGGACGTGCCACGACGGAACGGTTCGGCTCGAACCGCAGCTGCTCGGGGCGACCGCTGCCCGCGCGGTAAGGGGCGCCTTGCGTGATCCACCGCTGCAATAGTTCGAACTCCCACGAGTCGCGTTGGAGCCTGCGGCCTCCTTCATGTTCGACTTCTAGCGTGGGCTTGCGCAACGCCAGGCTTGCCGCCGCGTCGCCGGGGATAACTCGCTGGCTGCCTGCTGCGGTGAGCGCTTGAAAGTCTTGCTCGGATGACTGTCCGAACAGGCTGAGCTTAAAGCCACCTTGCCCTTCGTTCGCGCCGTGACATTTGGCGGCGTTGCAGCCGAGCCGCGTGAGCAGGCCATGTACGTGGCGTTCGAAGTCGACGATCTCGAGACGCGTGCCGTCGGGCAGCCGCACTCCCTCCTCGGCCAGCAGCGGACTGCTGGCGATTGCCAGCGCCCCTACCGCCGCGGCCAGCCACTGCCGCTTGCGAAGCATGGCCTTACTCCTTAGTGGGAGCGCTAGAGGCGGCGGTTGACGTTTTTGCTTCCGCTGTCGGCTTCCGCTTCAGGGTGAGCGTCAGTTCCTTGAACTCGCCCTCGGGCAACGAGATCTTTTGCGCCTGATCTTCATAACCATCGGCCTTGACCGTCAAGGTCACTTCCTCGTCGGGCAGCATCTGCTCGCTGCGACGGCGCCCGTCGGGCTGAGTCTCGAATGTCAAGTCCGAGCGTGTTTCGCCGTCGAGGATGTAGCGCTGTTTGCCCCAGGGGTACGCGGCCGAGACCTTGAACGACTTGATCGGCTGGCCGGTTTCGTCGACGGCGCCCACCAGCACAATCGGCGCGGAGTAGCGAATGATCTCAATGCCTTCCAGGTCATCGTCGAGGGTGCCCAGCGAGATGTCGAACCGCTCGCTCTTGAGCGGGTCGCCCTTCTTCAGCCGGTAACGTAACGAGCTGTGCTCGTTGGTCGACAATTGCAGTTTCGCTTCGCGCAGTCCGTGCGGGACCAACGCCACGACATGGCCGTCGATGGCATGCGCACTGGTGTGCCAGTACCCGGTGCTGATGCGGCCAAAAATCCTCGGTCCGTGGCCGTTTGTTGGCTCACCCTTGCTGTTATAGAACTGCGCTTCGACGACCACGTGTGGCACCGCCTGCATGCGAACCGGCTCGGGCGACACATCGGCCGACAGCGTCAGCTTTTGCATTGTCCATACTCCTGGCAGCGTGTGCTGCTTACGATCGCGGACCAAGGGATCTTGGTTATAGTCGTTGACCGCCAGTTGGTAGTCGCCGGGGGGCAATGGTCCGAAGGCAAAACGGCCCTCCGCGTCGCTGATCAGGCCGCGCCGAACGCTTGTCGAAACACGCAGCTCGTTAAACGCATCGCTCTCCTTGGAGCGATCGCGATCGATGTTTACCGGCACATTGGCCACCGGCTTGCCCGCCGCGTCGAGCACCTGCCCGGAAACGCGGATGCCGGGCTCCAGCTTGAACTCACCCTGGTCGCCGCGGGTGCGGTTCAAGTACCTCTGCGCGATGGCGTAATCTTGCGGAATGACCCACATCACCGCTGGGCCGTCTTTGACGAGCGGCAATCGGAACGTGCCGTCGGCGCCAGTCACCGTGTCGACAAACGAATAGGCATTGAAATCGTCGACCTTGGCCGACGAAAAGCCTTGCACCTTGATGCCCGCCAAGGGTGTTCCCTCGGGCGAAACGACCCGGCCCGTGACGGGCTCGCCCGGGTAGAGTTCGGTCTCGGCGAAGAAGGGCGGGGCCCCCAACATCTCGTTCTTGCGGATCATGCTCAGGGCATAACCGTGCCCCTTCTTCGCGGCATAGTCAGGATGCTCGACGTCCAGCTCGATATAGAGCCGCTTGTGGGCAACCTGCTCGGGCGGAATCACGAACGAAAACGTGCCGCTGGCGTCCGTGGTATGTTGGCTCTCTTCGAGGATCTCGTTGCCCATCTCCGACAAGTCGGACCGCCGCACCACCACTTTGGCTCCGGCGATTGGCGACTTATTCGTCTTGTCAATCACGCGGCCCGAGTAGTTCAAGGCCGCCGGCAGTGCGCCGGGCGCCGAATCGCGTGCCTGCTCGGCCTTGTACTCGGCAATCGACGGGTGCACGTTGCGCTTGGCGTCATCGGCTTTCGTCTCTGTCTTGGCATCCGCTTCAGCTCGCGCGGCTTCGAGCCGAATCATGCTCAGTGCGCTGGTCATCGTCAGGGCCACGGCCAGCGCGGTCCACGCCACGCGGCGCCGGCAGCGCGTCGCCAGACCCGTGCCTTCGACCAACAGCCGCACGCGGCGTCCTAATTGGCTGGGCTCGTCGAACATGTTCAAGGCGCCCGAGACAGGCGTTGCCTGGCGGTGCATGGCCAGACCCAGCAGCAGTTCGCAGTAGTCCAAGCGGTCCTCGGGGGTCCGCGCGGTGCGGTCGTCGGCCAACAGTTCCTGGCACAGCCGAAGTTCTTTGGCCAGCGACCAGTAGGCCGGTTGATACCAGAAGACGTACTGGCAGGCTTGAATCCAGTGCCAGGCCGTCAGGTCGCCGCGTTCGATGTGCGACCATTCATGGGCCAGGCAATAGTGCAAGTCGAGCGTGCGGCCCGCCGCCACGCGAAGCGGAATGACCACGGTCGGACGCCGCCAGCCGAACACGAGCGGCGCGTCGATGGCGCCGGCCACCAGCAGCCGCACGCGCCGCCCCGCCTGACCGGTCAATTCTTCCCACTGTGCCAAGACGGAGTCGGGCGCCGCCTCGGCATGCGTGCCAAGGCGAGCCAACTGCCGGCGACCAATTGCCCAGCGCAATGCCAGGTAGCCGGCTGCCACGAGGTGCGCGGCAATGATCGCGGCCGCGGCGATCGACCAGATCGACCAATCCCAATTCCAGTTCCTGGATGTCGCCGGTACAGGAGCCGCCCTGTGGGTGCTCACAGAGGAGTTGCTGCCTGCAGGATCGATCGGTGCCGGCCCCGGCGAGTAGGTGAAGAGCCCCTCTCGTTCGCCTGACGCCGTGCCGGTGGGAGCGGCAGCCGGCTGGCTACCGACCGGCACGGAGGCCGGGGCAATCCAACCCAGGTTCCAGGTGGGCCAGGGGGCCAATAGCGTCAGCAGCGGTACGGCTAACGCCGCGGCCAGTGCCAACGGCACGATTCGCGCCCGTTCGGCCGGCTGCCGCAGCCAGCGCAGTGCCACCAGTGAGCTCCAGAGCATCAGGGCGGCGGCAAGGGCGAACTGAATCCACGCGACGACCAACGCTTGTTGCCAGGTCATGGTTTCACCCTTTGTTCTTTTTTTCGCGACGCGCCTTGGCAATGAGCTGTTCCAGACTACGCATTTCGTCGAGAGATACGTCCTCAGCGGCCAGCATGTTGAGAACTAGCTGGTCGAGCGAACCATCGAAAACCCTCCGCAGAAACCGCGCACTGACCTGCTCACGAGTATGGTTGGGCGAGTAGTAGAGCGTGCGCCCTTCGGCCCGCTGTTTGACCAGCTTTTTGTCGGCCATGATTCGCAGTAGCGTCTGCACGGTCGTAAAGGCGCACTCGTGCTGGCGGCAGAGCGCCTCGTGCACGTCGCGCACTTTGGCCTCGCCCAGTTCCCACAGCACCTTGAGAATGTCCAGCTCGCGTTCGCTGGGAGCGACGTTGGTCATGAGAGAAGGGCCCTCGGGTTGGCGTAACTAAACTATTAGTTTAGTCGCAATCTACACCCGGTCCACGATTCCGTCAAGCAAAGTGCACCAAGAAGTTCTGCCAGGCGTCGGGCAAGCGGCGGTTTGACGACCCCGTGGGCCAGGCGGCGGCTTAAGGATCGTCGCGGCGGGCAAAGACAATCCACTTGCCGTCGGGCGACCAGGCCGGATCGCGACTCTTATCCTGTTGGCCCGGCAGCAGCTCCGGATCGGCCTGGCCGTCGACCCGTAGCGTGTGAATGTACGAGTCGACCGTGAAGGCTAGCCGCTTGTCGTCGGGCGACCAGGTGACGTGTCCGCCCACGCGGCCGGGGCGAGCATAGCGCGGCTGAAGGCCGCCCGGCTGCCCCGTGGCCGAAATAATGAACAGCTCACGCGGCCCACCGGCTACGCGCCGCGTGAACAGGGCCAAACGCTTGCCGTCGTGCGACCAATCGAACGAGCCGGGGCGCTGGGAGAATTGCCCCTCGACAACCGCGCGCTGCTCGCTCGTGGCCAGGTCGATGAGCATCAGTGACGTGCCGTCGCAATAGGCGATCTGACCGCCATCGGGCGACCACCGCGGCCAGCTGCCGCGGGCCAACTGCTGCCGTCCCTGTCCGTCGACGTTTTCGACCCAGATCGACGGCTCAGGCTCGAACGGATCTTGATGATAGACCAACTGCTTATCATCGGGTGACCAATCAGGCGATCCGTGTGGGCTGACTTCTTTCAAGCCAGTGCCGTCGATATCGACCACGAAAATCTTCGCGTCGCCGCCAGCGTCGGCCACCTCGAACACCAATTGTCGCCCATCGTGCGACCATCGCGGCGATAAATGGCTGGTCGCCTGATCGACGGCGACGACGCACCGCTCCTGCCCCGTTGCGACATCGATCACAAAGATGCCCGGCTCGGCGGCAAGCAGCGACTGGCCAATAGCGGCCGCTAACATGACGCCCCAGGCGACGTGCTGTGGCAATCGGCAGGCGGCTGCCCCGTCGCAACACAACGGAGGAAATGCGCGCATCGGTCGCTCCGTGATCGTTTCACTCGAACGGCGGCTACAGAAACCTGCCGGGCATTATACCAGGCTGGCCGGCCGGAACGCGGCCAGGTCAATGATCGTGGCCTCGCGGCTGGCCGTGTCGAGCAGCACGATCGTGGGCCGGCCGAATGTCCAGCCGCTGGTTTCACCGGGGTTGATCTGCAATCGGCCCTGCTCGTCGGTTTCGATGCGCGGTTTGTGCGTGTGACCGAACACGGCAACGTCGTAATCGTCGGCCAATCCGCGCAGTTGCCGCTTCATGTGGACGATGACAAACCGCGTGCCGTCGGGGGCCGTGAATCGCACGGGCGGCTCGCCCAATTGGCCGATGATGCGAAAGCCCGCCTGCAGGCCGGGCTTGTTGCCGTCGTTGTCGCCATAACAGGCCACGACCGGCGCCTTGAGCTTGCGCAAGGGAGGCACCGACATGGTCGAAACCAGGTCGCCGGCGAACAGGATCAATTCGACCTCGGCGTCATTGAACCGCTCGACCGCCAGCCGAATGTGGTCGAGATGATCGTGCGTGTCGGCAAAGATTCCCACCTTCATGATCGTTTTATAAACAACCAGCCGGCCGCTGAGAATTGCCCGGCGGCCGATTTGCGCGTCTCGGGGCTGTTGAACGGCGAGCGGCGAGTGCAAAATCACAGGGCGTGTCGGCCCACCATTCGATTTGCCGAAGGAGCAGTGTCATGAGCAAGCGTGCCAGTTACTACCAGCTCAATCGGCCGGCCATCGATGCCCTGGCGGCCGTCAATCAGCACCTGGCCAGCATCGACCCCAAATTGCGGGCCCTCGTCGAATTGCGAGTCTCCCAGATCAACGGCTGCGGCTACTGCGTCGACCTGCACTCCAATCAGGCCCGGGCCCGAGGGGAAACCCAGCAGCGGCTCGACTGCCTGCCTGTCTGGTGGGAGTGCGACTTTTTCGACGCGGCCGAATGCGCCGCGTTTCGCTGGGCCGAGGCGCTGACCAACGTCGCCCAATCTCACGCGCCTGACGACGTGTATGAGGGGCTGTTGCCGCATTTCACCGAACAGCAGATCGTCGACCTGACGCTGATTGTTTCCACGATGAATGCCTGGAACCGCCTGGCGATCGGTCACCACACGCACCCTCAGCCACGCGCGGCCAAAATCTGACGGGCATCGGCGGCACCGGCGACACCCAGTTAGGCAGCGATTCGAACAGACCGTGCGACCCTCTGCACGACCGCCCTGCACACGGCCGCGTTCGTCTATGATGAATCAGAGGTCTGGGCAATGGCGTCATCGCCCAGCGGGGACTTCCGACCTGCGCCAATCAAGAAGGGCCTGCCGTGTCCTGGGTTGTCTATATTTTCGGCAGCGGATTGGCCTTCTATCTGGGAGTCGCCCTATTGCTGGTCGCGCAGGCGGTGTCTCTTGGACGCTGGCGGGTTTGCCGGCCGATCGCGACGGCGATTGCACTGGTCGGCGCATTCGTGGTCGCCGCCTCGGGCACGCCATTGCCCATTGGGCTCTATCTGCTCGGCGCCGCGCTTGTTCTTGCCTGGTTGATTGCCTTGCAACGTCGTGCCGACATCTGGGCCGGACGGCGAAAGACACTCAGCGCACTGGCAATAGCGGTGCTGATCGGCTCGGCTGCATGGGAGAGCCAGTATCGGCAATTGCCCACTCTCGACACGGCCACCTCGCGGCGTTTGTACCTGTTTGGCGATTCGCTGGCAGCCGGCGCTAGTACAAGCGATACAAACACCTGGCCGCAGCTGCTGGCCCACGATTACCAGCTGGAACTGCACAACTTTTCGCGTCCCGGCGCCACCACGGCGATGGCATTGCGCGAGGCACAGCGGGCAGCGATTGCCGATGGACTGGTGCTCGTCGAAATTGGAGGCAACGACATATTGGGGTCCACCGCCAGCGCCGATTACGAGCATGCGCTCGATGCCCTGTTGCGACAGCTTTGCCTGCCTGGCCGACAAGTCGTGATGTTCGAGCTGCCGACACCTCCGCTCTACAATCGATTCGGGCAGATTCAACGGCGGTTGGCAGCACAACACGGCGTTCATTTAATCCCCAAGCGGGTGCTAATGCAGGTAATTGCGCGGCAAGGCGCCACGTCGGACTCGCTACACCTTAATGCCAAGGGGCATCAGCAAATGGCCGCGGCGGTGTGGAGCGTGATCGGCTCGGCCTACGACCGTTAGAAACCCCGCGCCATCGAGCGGCGCGTCTCGCGGCGCGACGCGCGGTCGGGCGTCTAACGCCGGCGCCGCTTACTGGCCTTTGAGCAAACGCTGGTGCTCGGCAACGACGGCGGCGTGCGCGGCCGAATCGGCCAGGTTGCGGTATTCGTGCGGATCGGTTTCGTAGTCGTAGAGTTCCGCAGTGCCGTCGGGCCACTCGGTATAGCGATAGCGGGCCGTGCGCACCGATTTGCCCAGCCGATCGGGGTCGAGCCGCTGGCCGGCCTTGTGGTCGTCCACGCGGCTGACGACCGTGAAGGCCGCCGGTTTGACGCGCCGCTCGGCGCGGGCCAGCTGACTGGCGAGGCTCACCCCCTCGAGTCCTTGCCCAGCGGGCAGTCCGCACAACTCGATCAGCGTGGGATACAGATCCACCAGCTCGGCCAACTCGTGCGAAGTGGCGCCGCGCTGCTTGCCGGGCGCGGCGATGATGAGCGGCACGCGGGCCGAGGCCTCGAACAGCGTCATCTTGTGCCACAAGCCGCCGTGCTCGCCCAGGTGATAGCCGTGGTCGCTGGTGAACACCACCACCGTGTCGTCCCAGGCCTGCAACTGGTCGACGGCGTCGAGCACGTGGCCCACCTGGGCGTCGACGAACGACACGCTGGCGTAATAGGCGGCCGCCACGGCGGCGCGGAGGTCGCCCTGCAACTGCTTTTCGCCGTAGCAGCGATAGGTCAGCGCGAGCGGCGGAATCTGGGCCAGGTGCTCGGCCGGCTCGACGAGCGGCGGAATCGCGGCGGCCGGGTACAGCTCGGCATAGCGCCGCGGCGCGATGTAGGGGGAGTGCGGCCGGCGAAAGCCCACGGCCAGGAAGTAGGGCTGGGGCTGGGCGCGCAGCTCCCGGAGCTGGGCGGCGGCCTGCCGCGCCAGCTTGCCGTCCCAGGTCGCCTCGTCGGGGGCGTCGAGCACGACGATCTGCCCCTCGCTCTTGCGCAGAATTTGCTCGGGGGGCGGGTTCTTGGCTTCGGCCGTTTCCACCAGATCGAAGTCCCACGAGCGCGGATCCTCGAACGCGGCGCCGGTGTGAAAGATCTTGCCGAGCTTGACGGTGCGATAGCCGTGCTGGCGAAAGTATTGGGGCAGCATGACCACGTCGCCCAGCGTGGTGCGGGGCGGCGTCACCAGGTCGACGACGCGCGTGGTTTGCGGCCGCCGCCCGCTGAGCAGCGAGACCCGCGAGGGATTGCAGACCGGATACTGGCAATAGGCCCGGTCGAAGCGCACGCCCCGCGCGGCGAGGCGATCGATCTGCGGCGACTTGACCACCGGGCTGCCGTAGCAGCCAAGCTGGCAGTTCAAGTCGTCGGCCAGAATCAGCAGCACGTTCGGCCGACCTGTATTTTCGGCAGAAAGTGCCTTATAATTCGCAGAAATGATGGCGGCCGCCGTGCAAGCCATGACTACGAGTGTAGTAATTCTGTGTAGTAAATTCACGGCACTTGATCTCCGTGGGCACGGGACGACAGTAAACCAGACACGCCCGAATTATCGACTGAATTCTCCTCTCGAACAACGGTCGCAGCAATGGGACGAAAGAAGCAACGTCGGCAATCGCATGGCTCAGCTTGGCATTGGAAGCAGACAGATACTTGGTACTACACCCTTCCCGGAACGAAGCGCCGAGTCGCGTTGTTTGATGAGGACGGCCAGCGAATCAAGGGAAAGGCGAACAAAAAGGCTGCCGACCTGGCCTTGTCGCGAGTCAAGCTGCAAGGCTGGGACCAATCACCACCGACGACTTCTCCCGAAGAGTACCTAGTCGCCCAGGTGTGCTCAGAGTATCTCCAATACTGTGAGCGTGGCTTGGCAAATGGACGCTTGAGCCAAGGCCACTTGGCCACTTCAAAGTCGTTTCTCAATGACCTCTGCCAGTACTGTGGAGCTCTCCCAGTCGGCCAGTTGAAGAAAGGACACGTCCGAAATTGGTTGGATAGCCATGCCGGCTGGAAATCTCCGGCAAGTCATCGGAATGCGATTGCCATCGTTTTGGCTGCCTTCAATCGCGCTCAAGAAGACCATGGCATTGACAATCCCCTCAAGGGCCTCAAGAAGCCCATCGCAGAACCTCGACTTCACTCCCTCACCCCTGACGAGGAAGTGGCGATCTATGCGGCGACTGATCAACCGTTCAAGGATTTTCTGTTTGCCGCGGTTCATACAGGGCTTCGCCCTTACTGCGAACTGGCCAAATTGACGGCGGATATGGTCGTCGAGACAGATCGCGGAATGATGTGGCGAGTCTACTCATCGAAGACCAAAAAGACTCGTAAGGTTCCTGTTTTGCCGGCGGTCGCAGAACTCACAAGGAGGCTTATGAAAAGCGCTCCGGCAGGCTCAGGCATGCCGCTATTCCGAAACCCGGTAGGCAATCCATGGAAGAAAGTCACCGGAGTCTCCCGATTTCTGGCGATTAAAAAGAAGCTTGGTTGGGATAAGCACCCTCTGCGGAAGAAGTATTCTTCGTACACCTGTCGTCACACGTTCGTGCACCGCATGCTATCAGGCTACTGGAACGGCGGAAAAGGCTGTTCCATCGAAGTGCTCGCTGAGTTGATCGGAGATACTCCCAAGGTTGCATACGACCATTATGGGAAAGAGTGGGGCCAGTACTATCAGGAGCCACTTTGGATGGCGGTTGGCGTAAGCTCAGTCGAAACGCAAAAAAAGCCACGCGGCCAAAAGAAAAGTAAAGCGAAGCCGCGGTAGAGCAGACATCCCTTCAACACGGAGGCCGTCCAAGGGGAACATTAATACCGGGGAATTTGGCGGACCTTTGGTGCGGGCGCCGCTTCGAAATCGTCCGCCGCGGCACTCGCATGAGTTCTTGAATTCGTTCGACCTCCTTCGATGCAATCCGAATTCGTCCCTGACCGCGTGCACCGCCCTGAAAGTACTCGATCAGGACCGTCTCCCCGCGGAGAACGAATTGGCCGTAGTCAGATCGGCTGAGCCAATCGTAAAACGTGGCCGCGGTTACGCCGAGGCGGCTGGCCGCATCTGCGGCTGTGAGCATTGCTTCTGACACGTCGCGCGTCCCTCGGCGTCACTCTTGACGTACCGTGGGGTTCATTCTGCTAGTGACAATTCGCAAACGGTTCCTACGGTGCGAATTCGGCGCGAAGCTCGGCTGGGCCGACGAAAATCGGTCTTTTTTCGCGCAGGGCCAAACGCTACGCTGAATTTGGACACAACGACGTAAGGTCCTGTGGAGCAGGAAAGGACATGAACACCAGGCTGGAGATAAAACTGAGGGACTGCCGCATTCGAGTGGTGCCCTTCGCGAGCGGCTCTAAACTCTGGGACGACGTTCTGACTGACGCCGACCGAACCGCTCTTGGCGGAGACCTTTTGGCTGCCCATGGCAGATATGGCACAATCGGGATGTGGGCGAGAGTGCGTGGCATCACCAATCGCAATCGCGCGCTCGTAGAAGTTGCGTACGAGCTCGGCTTTTTGGATGAGCTTGGCAGAAAGCGACTAATATCCGAGCTAAATCAAGATGAGTCGCTGATCGAGCAGACGATCGATGACGTCGTGCAGGCTGGATACTTGGTGCTCGTTGAATCGCGACGGGAAGCCTTTTGGCAGGGCAAGCCGATCGCAATAGATTGGCACCGCCGCTCTGCGTGGTGGAACTTTTTTGTACTTCTTTGCGAAACGGCCAAGCGAGGACAGAGCCTCGACCACACTAGTTTCACCGATGCGAAACAGCCGGAGTACGTCAACAAGACGAAGTCCGCTTTGCGCAGAGACGGCAACTTCCCAACTAGCCTCTTCAACCTCATTGTGTCCGCCGGACGCTACACAATCCGGTTGAATCTTCCTCCTCATCAAATCCATATCTTCTCTGTCACGTCTCACGATGTGCTGACTGAAGCTCGCTAGTCAAGACTTCTTAATCTGTGTGCCATAGTGGTCACATTGACCGCTAGCGAGCCGCCTTCTTTCAGCAGAGCCATCACGATCTCATTAGTTGTGCCGCTGCTGCACGCATCAATGCGGCGCTGAGCGCGTGCGCGGCGGATGTGCTTGCGCCGCCTGGCAGTTCCGACCGAGGGACTTCGGTCGGTCACTCTGACAATCGGATCAGACTTCGGTCTCTTCAATTGACTTGCCGTGAATTCGCACGGTGAGAACTGTCTGCGAATGACGAGTTGCAGAATTGGCCGCCGGCATTGGGTGCGCTGTTTTGGCTCGCGCCGCAATGTCCTTTGCAGTTCACCACTAGCCGGAGGACTCTCCAGGAGGTCACTTTGCAATTAACGGATAAGAAGCCAACGCCGCGAGACGGACATACACTTCGCGTGGGACTCGTCGCCCGAATCAGCGGGTGCACGAATCAAAAAGAACTGAGCCTTGAGGATCAGCTTGATCATAACAAGGAGATTGTGAACGAAGTCTACGACGGACCGGTGGAATATCGAATAATTGCCAATACCAAGGGCAAAGGTGAGCGGACCGATCGCCCCGAGCTGGCAGCCTTTGTGGAAGCGGCTTCAAGTTCCGACTTGGATCTCATCGTGTTCGAGGATTTGGGCCGGCTCGTTCGCGGCGTGGAGGCGGTTCGCCTGCTCGCGATTGCCGTGGACAACGGTATCCGAGTGATCATCCCGAACGACAACATCGACACATCTCGAGATACATGGGAACAGGATGCAGCCAAAGCGAGCGCCGATCATATCGCGCATAATGCTCACACCTCACGCCGCCTGAAACATAAGCTGCGAAATCGCTTCGTGAAATTTGGCGGTGCGATGGCAAGGCCGATTGCTGGTTACATCGTCCCCCAGGGTGCGACCACGTACAAGGACTGGGAGAAGGATCCAAATGCCGAGGAGTGGATCCTTGCGGGATTTCAGCTGCTTCGCGAAACGCTGAACTATTCTGCCGTCTCCGACATGCTGAATGGCCAGAACGTTCCGACCGGCCCCTACTGCGCGAACACTGCATGGGACAGCGCTATGGCAAAGCGGTTTTACCGCAACCCGCTGCTAAAGGGAAAGCCTCAGCGAAACAAAATGCATAGCGTGAAGCAATACCAGATCGGGCGGCGGAAGTCCGTGAAAAACCCGGACGGTCCAGTGTTTTTCGATGCTCCCCACTTGGCATTTCTGGACGCAACCGAGTTCGATGCATTAGTCGCAATTCTCGACGCCAAGAACTCCAACTTCCGTCGGCGTGGATCGAACGGGGTGGATCCTCTGCTGGATGTTCCCCGGTGTCGGAGCAAGTTCCCCGGTCAGCTAATGACCTGCTACTACTGTGGGCACAAGTACGTTTGGGGTGGCAACGGCGTCACGTCAAACCTAATGTGCTCGAACTTGCGACACTGGCGGTGCTGGAACACAAATGGTGTACGCGCTGATCTGGTCACGATTGGATTGCGGGATGCCATTCTTGCCGAACTCTATCGGCTCGAAGGGTTTGACGACCAATACCGGGATCTGTTGGAGCGAGCAGACGCTGGCTGCGGCGTGGACTATCAAACGAAAGTCGCGCAAATCGAATCCCAGGCGGCCGAAGTCGAGAGGCAAGAGCGCAACCTCATCAACGCGATCAGAAAGTACGGAGACTCTGAGCCTATCCAATCCGAGATGGAGGCACTGAAGGCGCGTAAAGCGACGATCACGGAATCGCGTCGAGAACTAGAGCGAAGCAAAGATGCTAAATTGAAGTTGCCGTCATCGGCCAGCGAGCTCCGTAAGCTCTTGGAGGAACAATTCGTGTCGGCATCACAGTCGAAAGATGAGTTCGGCGATCTGCTGCGGAAGATCTGTCCCGAAATGCATGCCTACCTCGTGACGACATGCGACGGTCAACCGAGCGTCTATCCCCGAGTGCAAGTTCGAATTGAGCTCGACGGGATCGTCGGCAACCACACTTCGGTAAGCGGCTTGGACAAGCTACTTCGCCGGGTCATCACAATCGATGCGTTCGTCCCGCCACAACGTGAGCGGATTCGTCTCCGGGCGGTTGCAGGTCGCGAGCAAGGGCTCAGCACCAAGGCGATCGTCCGTCACATTGCTGCGCACACTTCGGACAAGCCAAGCGCTTGCACGGTGAGTGCGGCACTGCGGCTACACGATGCGATGCAGCGACAATCCCTGAGCTCGCCGTACGTTTTAGC
>CAZPED010000014.1:0-16139 GCA_964585335.1 uncultured Planctomycetaceae bacterium
CTCCGGGGGGCAGTTGCTCCTTGCCAACCGCTTGCGTGGCGCCAACCAACGCCACCATTGCAACCGCGAGCCATCCCCAAGCCAACGCATTCCGCTTCATAGCCAAGATCCTGCTTGCGCGTGGAACCGAAGTTTCGTGGTTTGATGACGCACTAACGGCCGGTCGCCGCCACCTTGGAGGCGCCAACCGGCACAGGCGAAAACTCTTTGACGAGCGCGCCCGTTTCCGCGTCGTTCAGCCGCACCAGGCCATCGAAGCCCACCGACGCCACCAGCTTGCCGCTCGTGCTGAACGTGGCCGCGTAGACGCCGCCGTGCTGGCCTTGCAGCTTGTGCAGCAGCTTGCCGCTGTCGGTCTCATAAATGCGCACTTCACCCGAGCCGTCGAGGCTGCTGGCCACGACGAACCGACTGCCGTCGTGGTTGAAGTGCACGTCGTAAATCCGGCCGGGCGCGGCCTCGTAGGCCTTGATGAGGTTGAAGTCGTCGCCGATCACGCGGGCCTTCGTGCGAATCATCTGGTAGATCTTCGGCACGCCGTCGGCGCCGCCGATCAGCAATTCGTCCTTGGCCGGATGACGATCGACGGCCGCCAGGCCTCCCTTGAGTGCGCCGGGGGTGATGCTGGTGATGTTATCGACGAAGCGCTGCGTGGCCACCTCGACCAGCTTCATCGAACGGTCGCGGCTCACCGAGATCAGGTAATTGCCTTCCTTCGAGAACACGGTGTCGAGCACCCAGTCGTTGTGGGCGCCCTGGTAGAGCACCTGCTTGCCGGTGGCGGCGTCGATGGCCCGCAGCGTGTTGTCGGCACAGCCGAAGGCGATCTTCGTGCCGTCGCCCGACCAGCTGGCGCCGTACACGGTGTCGTAGGTGACCGGCACGGAGTATTTGAGTTTCTTCGCTTCAACGTCCCACACTTGCACTTCGCCCAGACGGCCGGGCGAGCCGCCGGTGACGGCCAGCGACTTGCCGTCGGGCGAGAAGGCCACGGACTCGATTCGCTCCGACTGACCGACCAGGCGGGCTACCAAGCCCGAGCCGTCGGCCTTGTGCAGCAAGGTTTCGTGATAGCCGCTGACGGCCAGTAGCGTGTCGTCGGGCGAAAAGTCGATGGCCGTCAGCACCGGAGCCGCTTCGTACACCGGCGGGTGCTCGGCATCGACCACCGCGCGGACCGAGGCGGGCGTATCGTCGACGGCTCCTTCGGCAATCCACTGGCGAATCTTCTTGATCTGATCCTCGGCCAGCGGCGGCTGGTCCTTGGGCATCTCGGCCTTGCCGTCACTGGGCGTTACTTGCGCGACGAGGTGGCTGTCTTCGGGCTTGCCGGGCGCGACGGCGACTTGCTCGCTCTCGCCCCCTTTGAACAGCCCCTTGAAGTCGGTCATCACGTAGCCGCCTAGCGGCTTGGCCGGCTGGTGGCAGCCCTGGCAGTGCACGACGAAGATCGGCCGCACGTCGCGAAAGTAGCTGACCGTGCCGGCGGGCTTGGCCGCCGGTTCGTCGGCCGGCAGCCGGTGCGCGGACAGTGTGGCCGCAAGAGCCAGGGCGAACGGCAGCGCTCGAAGACCCTTCATGCGTTGGTTCCCAGTTGCGGGCCGCGGGGGATGGTTGGCTGGCGGACAAAGTCGGCGGGCAGTTCGGCGCGGCACCCAGCGCCCCTCAGTGCGGTGGGCCTAAGGTGCGGTGGACCGTCGAACCGTTTCACGCGGTTTCAGCGCGTAACTCAATGGGGCAGAGGGCACTTAGGCCGGTCCGGCCCCAGCAGCGAATATACACAGGCCGCCAGCCGACTGGCAAGGAAATTCAGCTTTCACCCGCGATTCAGGGCGAGCTGGGGCGGGGGGAGGGAGGGCTCGGCAGTTCCTGGGTCGCGCTGGCCGTCAGGCCCAAGCTGGGAAGCAAGTGTTAAGGTACGCGTTTGAGGCGACATCAAATGGGGTCATCGGGCAAAGGCTCGCGAAGCAACGCGAAGAACCCCTCGATTCCATCGGCCAACCAGTGATAACCCCCGTAAGCTTCCTTCAAATAAATATCGCCGCGGCCTTCCCCGGGCGCGGTGTCCAGAATGATCAGGCCGCCCGTGACGGTACCTCCAATCGGCACGATTTTCGGCGGGTCGTTGTCGTCGAAAAGATTCATGTCTTCGATGCTGCCTAGCTCGGCCCCCGGGTGTGTGGCATTCAGGCCATTCAAATAGCTGAGCGCGTCCTCCGGGCAACCGGCACCGATTGGAGCGATCTCGGGCTCGATGAAAAAGCCGCCGTTGAATTCGAGCAAATATCCCCGATAGTCTTCAGGGAAATCTACCTTGATGCGCCGTTCGAGCGCGCGCACTTGAGCCTCGCTCGGCAGTGGGAACCCAATTTTTAGGAATTGGCGATAGACCGGTTGAATGGAACTCATATTGATAACGCCATTGGGATTTTGAAACGGTGCACCCCGTCTTTGTCTATCCTGCCAGCCTGGTACGGGACTCCATCCTTCTCACCGAATAACGGAAGCGAGGATCGCTGTCGTCCGGGGATGAATCTTGGCCCTTGAAACAGAGTTCCGGGGATGTATTTCCCAAACTCAGCCTCGCCCTGCTTGCGATATTGCTCGACATCAGCACTTGAGATCTTTTCAATGCGTCCTTTCCGCGGGCCCGCCACGAATTCGCGTGTTGCGCCGGAAAACAGGCCGCCTGGATTAACGATAAATCGAGAGCCGTCAACATCGGTGAAGTGATAGACTTCTCGCTCGGACACCTCGTAGTCGGGCTCCAGAACCCCAGCAGCTTGAAGGGAATCTCGAACCGCTAGATAAACAGTCAACGCACCCACGGCGCGACCCGTCGCGCCGGCCGCACTGGCAGCACGAGGCTCCGCCGCAGGACCTTTGTGGGCGGTTGCCTTGTGGTACCGAAGGTCTACTAGCTCCATGGTCTTTGATCCAGGCTGGCCAGCATGGTTCCAAGCGAATCCCGTCGGTTGCGTCCAATCGGGATTCCCGAGTTTCTTGCGCATGGCCGCGTTCGAGGCGCGATTGTCGTTGCCGCGGACTTTCTCGATCTCCACGGATGCCTGAGCCGCGCTACCGCCGTAGTACGCTTCGGGCGGAAACCCACCGACGGCGATATGTTGGTTTTCAAATCGGAACTCTTTACCCGCGACGATGCCGTTATCAAGTGTATCATGATACCGAAATGTTCCATGTTCCCTCGTACCACGAATCCAGGTGCCGCGGTGATTGGCAGGCAGGTGGGTCTTGGTAGTCGGCGCCGGCGTAGGCAACGGAGCATTTGATTGCTTGTTGCTCGTCGGAACGCTTGCGGAATGGGATTGACCCGGCCGATGGCCGTCCGGTCGGGCGGACGATGTGGGACCGGCGGAAATTGGCCCCTCGCCGCCTCCCGTTTTTGCCCACCAGCCAGCGTTGGGCGGTCCGCCTGCCCTCGGATGCTTGGACGGATCCCAGGCTTCCTCGAGCCTGGAAGCTTCGTACAGCAACTCCCAATACTGACGGGCGTCTTGGGCGCCGTGGCGGTTTACGCGTTCCGTGGCCTCGGATCGTGCCGCAAGTCGGCGGCGAAACTCACCTTGCTGGTCACCGTTTGAACCGGGTGGTTCGACTTCAACGGTTCGGCTGCTGGACCGGCCAGAGATCGCCTCCACCCAGCGGAGTTGGGCCTGATCGGACGCGTGGCATTCCTCCTGTTCACGGGGGTTAGGAATCGGCCGGCCCAAGACGGCTTGCGCAAATAGCCAAGCCCGTGTCGGGCCAGACGGGCATTCGAAGTCGCGATCATCGTGGGGCGGCATTGGGCGACTCATTCGCAAGGCTTCCCGAGATGTCAAAAAAAAGAGCCCGTGGCCGGTTCGCGCCTCTTCGGCGAAAACCAACCACGGGCTCTCTGGATACTCGATTGAATTCGAGCTCTGCGGATACCCCGATCACTATGAGTGACCGCGCTCAGCGGCAACGCCGAGCACGTGGAAGCCTACCGCGGCTGGGAAGTCTCAACAACGGGCAGAATCAGGCCACTCGAGCGAGTGCCTTTTACGAGAGCGTGAAGTAGCCGCCCCTGCTACTCGTCCGCTTTTTTGCCCAGCTTGTGGGCGTTGAGCTGGTCGTCGCTGATCAGCAGGTCCTCGATCACGCGGCCGTTGACGATCGTCTCCTCGACGATTCGCGGCACGTCCTCAGGCGTGACGTGGCCGTACCAGATGCCCTGCGGGTAAATGACCACCGTGGGGCCTAGCTCGCACTGGTCAAGGCAGCCCGCCGAGTTGGCGCGGACCAGCGGGCCCACGCCCTGACGCTTGAGCTCCTTCTTGAAGCAGTCGCGGAGCTTCTCCTTGCCCGAGGGATCGCACGAGCCGCGTTTGTGCCCCGGCTCGCGCGAATTGCAGCAGACGAAAATATGACTGGTAAAGGGGGGCATGGCGGGGTGCTCGCTGGTCAGGGAATCGCCGGCAGGCGGAGCGGCGTGGCGGCGGGCGTTTTGCTCACGGTACGCTGCGCCGCCGGGGGTGGCAACAGGCCGGCGGCGTGCAGGGCGTCCATCCGCTGGCGGTGCTTGATCATCGCCCGGTGATCTTGCAGATAAATGGCGATCAAAAACGCCAGCCACATGGTTCCACGGAGCAACGTGCGGGTGCTGAATTGCAGCGGCCGGCGGCGTGTCTTCATGCGGTCATCATACCCTAAGGCCGGCACAGCGGTCAGCCAACTTGATGGGCGATCCAAGCGCGGAGCGGCTGAGTCGCGGAGGCGCCGACCTGACTGGCCCAGCTGCTAGCTGCCCCCGCGGGGGGAGCTGCACGGCGCCGTGCTCACGATTTTCGGCCCACGGCGCTTGCTTCATCCCGCCGCGGCGAGGAATAATGACCGCTGAAGTTCGCCTCGTCCAATTCTCAGTTCGGCCCCCGTTCCAGAAGGCCGTCTTGGCCATGACTGATTCGCTCGCTCACGAGTCCGATGCCGCGCTGCTGGAGCGCGTTCGAACCGGCGAGACGGAATATTTCGCGGAGCTGGTACGAAGGTATCAAGGGCCGCTGGGACGTGTGGCCCGCAGCCGGCTGGGTCGCCGCGACTGGGCCGAGGACGTAGTGCAGGAGACCTTCCTGGCGGCGTTCCGCTCGTGTGGCACCTACGACGCTCGGTACAGCTTTCGCACCTGGCTGTGGACGATTTTGCTCAACCAGTGTGCAAGTTATTACCATCGGCAACGACGCGCCGGCGCGTGGCAAGCCGCCGACCAGCAGCCGGCCGACGCTGGCCGCCTCGACCAGAGCGTCGACGAACGGGCCACGCCGCTCGACGCATTGTTGGCGCGTGAGCGAACCGCGAATCTTGAGACATTTTTGTCGCGCCTGAGCACCGTGCAGGCCGACGCGCTGCGATTGCGCTTTTTTGGTGAGCTGAAGTTCCACGAAATCGCCGAAACCATGCAGTGCAGCCTGAACACCGCCAAGAATCGCGTGCGGTGGGGACTCACGCGGCTGTCCGAAATGATTCGGGCGGCAGAGACGAGCGACGCGGGCGCGGGGGGCGCTGCTAGCGTCGACGCAGACGAGGAGCGCAACGGCGTATGAATTGCGATCAGGTTTTTGACATCCTCACCCGGGGACCGTTTCCCACCGGCACCGCCTGCGACAGCGGCGTCGAATCGCACCTGGCCGAGTGCGACAGTTGCCGGCAGCTGGCCGAAGCCTTGCGGCCCGCGCTGGAACTGTTTCAAGAGGCGGTCGATCCCGACGAAAGCCGCGACTTGCCAGGCTACTGGTGCGCGCTCGTGGCCGATCGCAAGCAGCCGGTCGTGTCGTATGCCCAAGAGCTGGAATTGCCGCGCGTGGCGCCCCGCGCCTGGGAACAGCCGGCGCTCAAAGAGCGGCTGTCGGCCCTCAATGCCTGGCGCATGGCGGCCATGCTGGCCCTGGGCGTTACCGTGGGTTCGCTAGTCAGCACCCGCTTGAACCTCGACGGCGGGGCCGTGCCACCGCGCGATCCGGCCGCGGCCGCCGCGGCGGCCGCCGATGAGTCGCCCGACCCGCACGCCGCGGCGCGGAGCGAATGGGCCGTGCTGCCCGCGGCCTGCTTTGGCAATCGGCCGGCCAGCGGGCCCCGCTACACGCTGCGGCAAGACCGCCTGTTGGCCACGGCCGACCTGAGCGGCATGAATTGCTGCTCGCAGTGTCACAATTCCAATTCCGACAAGGTGCCCAGCGCCGCCACGGCCAACGTCTCGCAACACTGCCAGGTCTGCCACACCGACAGCGCCAAACGCTGACAATCGCTCAGCGGCTCGCTTCGAATCGGGGACGCCGATTCTCTTTTTCTGGCCTGCCGGGCGAGGGGGCTGCTTTACATCGCCTGGCCTGCTAGCCACACTGGCGATTCCTCGGCGTGCGCCCCACGGGCGACATGCCCCCGCAGCCCCCCACACCGAATCCTCAACAGCGACTCTGGGAGTCCACCGATGAAATCTCGCCTCTGGCCATTGGCCCTCGTGTTGTTAGCACTCGCCTTTACCGCTACCGGCGCCGTTGCGCTGGCCGACGACAGCGAGGAAGGCTTTGTCAGTCTGTTCGATGGCCAAACGCTCAAAGGTTGGAAAGCCAACGAGCACCCCGAGAACTGGAAAGTCGAAGACGGCAAGATCGTGGCCGCCGGCCCGCGCAGCCACTTGTTCTACGTGGGCGACGACCCCAACAAGATGCCTGAGTTCGAGAGCTTTCACTTCAAAGCCGACGTGATGACCACGCCCCGCAGCAACTCGGGCATTTACTTTCACGTGAAGTGGCAGGACGAGGGCTTTCCACAAACTGGCTTCGAGGCGCAAGTGAACAACTCGCACTCCGACCCGGTGCGCACGGCCAGCATCTACCACATCAAGAAGAACTTCATTCCGCCGGCCAAGGACAACGAGTGGTTCACCGAGGAGGTCGTGGTCGACGCCAAACAGAAAAACATCAAGACGTTCGTCAATGGCAAGCTGATTGCCGACTACACCGAGCCGCCCGGAAAGACCGGCGCCATGGAGACGATCGACAAGGGCACGTTTGCCTTCCAGGCTCACGACCCCAAAAGCACGACTTACTACAAGAACATTCGGGTCAAGCGCCTGCCGTAGCCGGTCGGGGGCGGCAGGGCGGGCGGCCGGCCGAGGGCCGCCCGGAAAGTCCTGGCCTCCCTCGCTCGATCGCCAAAAGGTCGGGTTTTGCCGGTCCTGTGGGTTGTCGCGAGGCGGATGACGCGGATTGCTTGAAAAGCGTAATTTGGGCAATTACGATGAGCTTCTTGCTATAATGGGGCCCGGTCGGTTTGGGGCAAATTTCGGTGTCGTCCGGCCACCTCTGTGAACCATCTAAAGAGTCGACAATACCCATGCTGAAGATGACTGCCCGCCTGTGCTGCGGACTTGCGCTGTTGCTGGTTTCCGTCGTCCACGCCTCGGCGCAAGAAGCCGTGCTGGCCGAGTTCTATGGCTCGGGCGTCCATCAGTATTTCGCCGGCAACACCCCGCAAGCCGTGGCCGACCTGACCGCGGCCATTCGCGGCGGCACGAAAGACCCACGGGCCTATTACTTCCGCGCCCTGGCCGAATTGCAAATGGGCCAGCAGAAGGAAGCAACCGCCGACCTGCAGAAGGGCGCCGAGCTGGAAAGTACAGACTTGAACCAGTTCTACCCGGTCGGCAAGTCGCTCGAACGCGTGCAAGGCTCGGCCAGGTTGACCATCGAACGCTATCGCGCCGTGGCGCGGGCGCAGGCTCACGACCGTCAGCGGAAGCGTGACGCGGTTCGTTACGAACAGCGCCGCCGGGCCGAAGCGGCGGTGTTGCGCACGCCGCAGCCTTCGCCCCCAGCCGCGGCCGAAAAGGCCTCGGCCGCCGAACCGGTGCCGCCGACGCCCGCGGCCGAAGAAGATCCGTTTGCCGAAGACAAGGCCACGCCGGCTCCACCCGAGCCGGATAGCGCCGAGCCAGCGGCGGAAGCCGCCGATTCGCCCTTCGAGGCCGATGCCGACAAGCCGGCCGAGGAAATGAAGGACGCAGCGGCCGAAGAGAAGCCGGCTGCTGACGAGGCCGATCCGTTTGCCGACGAGAAGTAGACACTGGCCGACACGGCGCTAGCCAGCACCGCCGGCGGACGAAAGCGTGTGAGTCCTGCCCGTGGGGCGATCCCTCCCGCCCCTGCAATTGTTTTCGCTCGTCCAAGCCTGCTTGGACTTGCAGTCCGGGTGTCGCGACACCATGCAGCCCTGACGTTGGGCGTGTCGCGGCCTTGCCTCGGGGAGATACACATCGCCATGCTGCGTCGCGCGTCGCTCGCCGTGTTGTTCAGCGTGATGTCGGCGGTTCTGGCTGCACCCTGGGTGAGCCAGGCCGCGGCTGCTCCGCGGATCGACAATCTTTCGCTCCGCGGCCTGCAAGCAGGCGGTGTGACCACGCTCGTCGTCGAGGGGGATGATCTGACGCCCGACCCCCGGCTCTTGCTTTCCGCCCCCGTGACTCGGGCGTCGATCAAAGAGGGCGCGACCGCCAAACGCATCGAGGTCGAGCTGGCGCTCGACGGGCAAGTGCCAGCGGGAGTTTACTTGCTGCGGGCAGCCTCGCAGCACGGCATTTCCGAACCGGTGGCCGTGGCCGTCGACAACCTGCCGCAAATCGCCTTTGCGCCGCAGCTGGCCACTGTGAATGTGGCGATGTCGGGCACGTTACAAGGCAGCAGCGTGCTATCCACGACGTTTGCCGGCAAACAAGGGCAGCGCGTGACGGTCGAAGTCGAAAGCCGGCGGCTGGGCGCGAAGCTCAACCCCGTCGTACACGTGTACGACGGCCGTCACACGCAGTTAGCCTGGAGTCAGGGGCTGCCGCAGCTCTCGGGCGATGCCCGTTGTGAAGCCGTGCTTCCGGCCGACGGCACCTACAGCATCGAGCTGCACGATGCGCTGTTTCGCGGCGAAGCGCCGGGTTACTTTCGCCTCAAGGTTGGCGAGTTCTACTATGCCGACCTGGTATACCCGCTCGCAGCGCGCCAAGGAGTGAACACAAACTTCAGCTTCGCCTCGACCAATTTGCCCGCCGACGCCAAGGCCAGCGCCGTGCCGAAACTGGCCGACTATCTGCCCGTGCAAACCCAGCCCGCGCCTTGGCCGGCCGAACTGCCAAGGCTTTCGGGATCGCGGCCGCGAATGATCGTGAGCGACCAGGCGGAAGTCGTCGAGACGGCGCCGGCCGGTCAGGTGCAAGACGTGACCCAGGCGCCCGTGGGCATCAATGGTCGGATCACCGAGCCGGGCCAGCGCGACCAGTATCGCCTGGCCGTGACGCCGGGGCAGACGCTCTCGATCGACGTGCTGGCGCAGCGCGCCGGCTCCTCGCTCGACGGCGTGCTATCGATTCGCAACGAACAGGGGGCGGAGCTGGCCTCGAGCGACGATCGGCCCGGCACGAAAGATCCCGGTCTCGACTTCAAAGTGCCCGACGGCGTCAGCGCCCTCGTGCTGGCGCTGACCGATTTGGAAGGCCGCGGCGGAGCCGACTACGTGTACCGCATTGCCGTCAAGCTGGCGGGCGAGCCGGACTACAGCCTGGCGATCGAAGAGGGGCGGCTGCTCGTGCCGCGCGACGGCGCCACCTTGCTGCGAGTGACCGCCAACCGTGCCGGCTACAACGGGCCCATCAAGCTGAGCCTGCCCAATCTACCGCCCAGTGTTTCCGTGACCGGCGACGAAATTCCCGCTGGCGCCACCCAGACGCTCGTGACGCTCAGCGCGCCAGGATTGCCGCCGGCACAATCGCTGACGACGATCGTGGGCGCGAGCGCCGAGCCGAACACTTCGCTGCGCCGGCCGGCCTTGGCGCCCGACGACGCGGTTTCGCGGCAGCAGCCCTGGCTGCGCGGCGACGTGGCCGTGGCCGTCACCACGCCGGCGCCACTGCAAATCACTTGGGATCTGCTTTCGGCCGACGCCCGGCTGGCGGTGGGCGCCAAGTTGCCCGTGACTCTGCGGATTGCCCGCGGCGAGGGCGTGCAGGGGGCCGTGCGGCTGTCGCTGGTGACCACGCAGCCCATGCCGCGCAAGCGGGTGAAAGTGAACAATCAGGATCGCGAAGTCGACGACGTTGACCGGGCGCTTCGTTTCGAGTCGGCTCCGACGATTGCCGCCGACGCGCAGCAAGTGTCGGCAGCCGTGCTGGTGCCGGCCGATTTGCCGCAGATTCCCTACGACCTGGCCATCGAGGCCGAACTGCTCGGCGCGGACAATAAAACGGCGATTGCCAAGGTTGTGACGCCCGCGCGGCGCCTGATCCCTGGTATGCCGGTGAGCATCGAGCTGGCAACCAAGGATCCGCTCGAGGTTCGCTCGGGCGCGGGCCCAACCGGCGCGCTGCGCGGCAAAATCATTCGCGCCGCGGGGTTTGGCCAGGCGGTGAACTTGTCGCTCGCCGGGCTGCCCAAGGGTGTTGGCTCGCCGACGCTAACCGTGCCGGGCGATAAGGCCGAGTTCGAATTTCCCATTGCGCTGGCCTATGGCACCCCGGCGGGCGACCTGGAGGGCGTCAAACTCGTGGCCGTCACGCTCACCGACCCCAAGAACCCCAAGTCGCTATTGCGGCTGCCCGAGCTGCCGGTCGCCTTGCGCGTCGTGCCGGGCGAGCGACCGCCGGTCGAAAAGCCGCTGGCCGTGTTCGAGGATCAAGACGAGTTCATTGCCCAGCTCACTGAAGGGGGCGGGCAGGCCAGCCTGGCCAGCGACGAAAAATACTCGGGCGCGTTCAGCGTCAAAGTCACGCCCGACCAGCGCTATAATCCCGCGCTGCCCACCCTGGGCGTGCAGATTCGCGAGAACCCCGGCCCCGGCGAGTTCCGCTACCTGCGATTTGCCTGGAAGAAGCAGGGCGGGCAAACGATTTGTCTACAACTGAACCACGACGGTCATTGGGGCCCGGTGGGCGACAAGCCGGGCAAGTTTCGCTACCACGCCGGCCCCAGCGGCGAGTTATTCGGCGGTTCGATTGGCGTCGATGCCAATCTGCCGGCCAGCATGACCGTGGTGACGCGCGACCTGTTTGCCGACTTTGGCGAGTTCACGCTCACCGGTCTGGCGCTGACGCCGGTCGACGGCGACTACGCGCTGTTCGACCACATCTACCTCGGCGCCACGCCCGAGTCGTTCGACCTGGTCAAGCCCTGACGGGGGATTGCCGCGCTAGCCCTCGGGCAGGCGGACGAAACGGTAGCCGGCGCCGCGCACGCTGAGAAAATGCTTCGGCTGCGCCGGGTCTTCTTCGAAATACTTGCGCAGGTTGACGATGAAGTTGTCGACCGTGCGCGTCGTGGGCATGTGCGACATGCCCCAGACGTGCTCGAGCAATTGGGCGCGGGTGACGACCGAGCCTTCGTTCTCGGCGAAATACCGCAGCAGCTTCATTTCGGTGTGCGTCAGTCGAATGGGCTCGCCCGCCACGGTGACGGCGAACGTGTCGAAGTTGACCACAGCGCGGCCGAACTCCAGCACGGGCCCCAGGGAGTCGCCCGGCTCGCGGGGCCCTGTCCGCGCGTGGCGGGCTAGCAAGTTGCGGCTCATGCTGAGCAGTTCTTCCAGCTCGAACGGCTTTTGCAAATACTGGTCGGCGCCCACGTCGTAACCGCGCACGCGGTCTTCGACCAGCGTGCGGGCGCTGAGCATCAGCACGGGAACGTCTTCGCCCTTTTCGCGCAGCGCCTCGCAAACGGCGTAGCCGCTCATGCCCGGCAGCATCAGGTCGAGGATCACAAGGTCGTAACCCTCGGGATGCTCTTCGAACATGCGGAGCGCGGTGGGGCCGTCGCCGGCCGTGTCGACCTCGTAGCCTTCGGCTTCAAGGTTGTACTTGATGCCAAAGGCCAGGTGCTGCTCGTCTTCGACAACCAGAATGTGCTTCATGGAACGATTGGAGCGCGCCTCGCGGGGCGCAGCTGAAATGAATGCCATCCCAGATATCCTATCGCAGCGCGTCCTGGCGGTCAGCCTCGGCCGGTTCGCCCCGAGGCTCGGGAGGCGGTACGCGGCGGGCCGGCAACTGCACTTCGAACACCGTGCCCGGCTGATTGCCCCGGTCCCGCACGGAAATCGTGCCGTGCAACCGGTTGACCAGCGTGCGCACGATGAACAGTCCCAGGCCCGTGCCGGTCTGCGAACGTTCCAGCTCGCTACCCAGCCGCACGAAGCGGCCAAAGATCTTGCGCCGCAACTTGGCGGGTATGCCGGGGCCGTTGTCCGAGATGCGGGTAATGACCTTGTCCCCCCGGCCAAAGTGCGAATCGACTTCGACCTCCGGTACCGCGCCGCCATATTTCACGGCGTTGTCGAGCAGGTTGCGAAATACCATTTCAATGTCGATCGGCCTGGCCTGCAGGGTGGCCGGCGTGGTGTTGAGCTTGATGGTCTCGAGCGGCAGGTGGTAGCGCAGGCAAACTGTTTTCGCGCAGCTGCTCAGCACCGACGACAGCTCGACGTCGACGATGTCGGTTTCGACGGGCAGCTGATCGAGGCGGGCCGCGTCGAGCATGTGGTTGATCAGCGAGTCGAGCCGTTCGACGTCGTCGAGCATGAACCGGTAGAAGTCGGCCTGCTGTTGCTCGGTGACGGTGCGCCGCGAAAGCGTTTGCAGGTACAGCTTGAGCGAGGCAATGGGCGACTTCAGCTCGTGGCTGACGCTGTCGATGAAGTTCGATTGCCGCTGGTTGAGGCGGATGCCCTTGATCGAGATCAGCAGATACAGCACCACGCCCACCAGCACCAGCACCAGAAACGAGGTGCCCACGACGAGCAGCACCCAGAACATGGCCGATTGCTCGACCTCGCGCACGGTGAGGATCACCCAACCGACGATCAGCGCCACGACCAGCGCGATCATGACCACTGCTAGCGTAATGGGCCAACCGTACGATGGACGCATGCAAATGGATTCCTGGAGCGGCAAACCGCGGGGAGACGCCAACGGTCTTGAGCCTACTGGACCGGATGCAAGCGTCAAGTGCCAGGTTCGGGCGAGGCCCCGGGAGCAGTTGTTTTTACGGTAAAACTGCGAAATCCGAGGCCGCGCCAGGCACTCGCGACAGATCTTGGCACGGCGTGTGCTCGACACCGGGCGGCCAGCGCGCGGCTCACTTGCGCCGGGGGCGTGCTAGCTGAGCGAGTGTCGGTGTTCGTCGCGAGTTAGCGACGACAGACATCCTGAAGCGGCAAGCGCGGCGCCGAACTGAGATTGTAAGAATTGGAAAATCGGACCAAGATGTTTGCACGTTTGGCAGCGCCAGCGCGGAACGAAACTCGACCGCGCGGCAAGGGCCATTCGTCAACGGGCGAATCGGAAAGGTTGCGGCAGGAGGCCGCGCCGTGGGTCCGCCGCCCGAGCAGGTGAGTGCTCGCCAAACGAGCGAGCGCGACAGGGAGGTCGCTAGCGGTTTTTGCTGCCGGAACCCAGAGCGCGGCTCATGGTTGAGCCCCGCGGGTTCTTCTTCGGCAGACTCACCCCCGGCGATCGTTGGGCAGCGACTTTGCGCGCCGCCCCGAAATGACCGTACAACGAAGGCCGGGTACGCTTGACCATGTCCAGTGGGTTGCGGCGCCGCGCGAGCGCGATCAGCAAGGTCGCGCCGGCCGCGGACAGCCGAAGCTCGACGGACCACGCCGGAAGGATCCGGCGCGGACAATGGCCAGCCGCCAGCGGCGGGAGAGTAACTGACAGGGAAAGTCAGTTGGGGGCAGCTATTTCCATGGAGGGAATCTATGGTCTCGGTCCAAATTGCCGCGCTGCTGGCGGCCTTGGCCAGCGGCGGCGAGACTGTCTTGCTCGACTTTCACGCTTCCTGGTGTGCCCCTTGCCGATCGATGGAAGCGCCGATCGCCGAGCTTGAGCGAGCCGGCTACCCGATTCGCAAGGTTAACATCGACAACGAGCGCGCGCTGGCCAACCAGTTCAACGTGCAATCGATTCCCTGCTTCGTGCTATTGGTCGACGGCCGCGAAGTCGCCCGCTCAAGCGGCGCCATCCGCCGCGATCAACTCGTGGCCATGTTCCAGCAGGCCAACGTGCAACCTCGCTCGGGTAGCGTGACTCGCGGCCAATCGCCCGACGCGGCTCCGCCCGGCGCCACGAATCCCCCGGCCCGGCCGGGAGTCGATCCGTTTGGCGATCGGGCGGCTTCGACCGCGCCGCCGCTTGGCTTGACGTCGCCGCCGCCCAGCCGCGCGGTTACCTCGCAAGACTTGATCCAGTCGAGCGTTCGCCTGACGATCTCCGACCCGCAGGGCTTCTCGCACGGCTCGGGCACGATGATCGACTCGCGACAGGGTGAAGCCCTGGTGCTGACCTGCGGACACATCTTTCGCGACTCGGCGGGCAAGGGGCAGATCACGGTTGACCTGTTCGGTCCCGGCGCACCGCAAAAGGTTCCCGGCCGGTTGATCAAGTATGACCTCAAAAGCGACGTGGCGCTGGTGACCATTAAGCCCGGCGTGCCGGTGCGCGTGGCGCCCGTGGCATCGAGAAGCTATCGGTTTGGCAAGGGCGACCGAGTGATCACGGTCGGTTGCAACAATGGCGGTCCGGCGACGGCCATGGACACCAAGATCACGAACGTCGACAAGTTCCAGGGCCCGCCGAACGTGCAAGTCGCGGGGTTGCCCGTGCAAGGCCGTAGCGGCGGCGGGCTCTTCACGGCCGACGGCCAGGTGATCGGCGTGTGCAATGCGGCCGATCCGGCCGACAACGAAGGCCTCTATGCCGCCTTGCCGGCAATTCACAGTCACCTGGATTCGGTCGGGCTGACGACCATCTATCAGCGTCCCCTGGCCGCTCCGGCCGCGGCGCTGGCCAATGTGCGGCAATTGCCCGGACCGGTTGCCGAGGCGACTGCCGACGCGGTGGCCGCCGTTTCGCGGCCGATGGGCGCGGCTGGCTTGAACGACGCCGACCGCGCCGTGCTTGCCCAATTGGGCCAGCGGGCCGACAGTGCCGAAGTGATCTGCATCGTTCGCCCGCTCAACGACCCCCGGGCCAAGAGCGAAGTGATCAAGCTCGACCGCGCCTCGTCGGCATTTTTGCAGCAGCTGGCCGTCGACCGACAAGCCCAGGAATCGCGGCATTTGACTTCGCTGCGCAGCGCGGCGCCCGCGAGGCGAAACCCCGTGCGCACGTCAGAGCTGCCTCGCGGCACGTCGCCGCGGTAGGCCGCCCGGACGTAGCGCCCAGTTGGCAAATGCCGGAGAAATAGCTGGCCACTTCCGGTCCAACAGGGCTTGAAGTGGCCATTGCTTTGGAGGAGATTCCAGAATATCGACCGCCAGGGCAGAATCGCGGGGATTGCACGAGCCGGCCATGAAGTTGTTTTGCGTTCGTCACGGCGAAACCGTCTTTAACCAGGCCGGCCGCATTCAAGGGCAATTCGACAGCCAGCTTTCGCCGCTGGGGCGCCGCCAATGCGTGGCCGTGGCCGAAGCCTTGGCCGGCCAGGCGATCGACGTGGTGATCGCCAGCCCGCTGACCCGGGCCCTTGAATCGGCGCAAGTGATTGCCGACCGGCTGGGACTCTCCGTGACGCTCGACCCCCGGCTGATGGAAATTCACGCTGGCGTGTTCCAGGGCCACTCGTGGGACGAGATCGAAGTGCGCTATCCCAGCGAAGCCGCCGAGTGGCGCACTCAAGATCCCGACTTTCGTATTCCCGGCGGCGAGTCGCGGCGCGACGTCATGCAGCGGGCCGGCGCTGCGCTGGCCGACGTGCGCGAAACCGGTTACCGCCAGGCGATTGTCGTCGCGCATGGCGGCTCGCTGTCGGCCGCCTTCAAGGCGCTATTGGGCATTCCGGCCGAGCGCAATCCGTTCTCGCTGCTCAACGCCTCGATCAGCACGATTGGCTGGGACAAGGACGTCAAGCTGCTGTCGCTCAACGACGTGGCTCACCTCCGCGATCTGGTTTCCGGCGGCGGCGATCTGTAGCCAGCTTCACGCTACGGCGGCGCTACCAGCCCAAAGCCCAATTCGCTCGCGCTACTTCTTCACGCGCGACGGATCGATTTCGAAGATCACCTCGATCTCGGTCGTGATGTTGCCGGGCAGCGAGCCCATGCCCACGGCGCTGCGAGCGCCGACGCCG